>CAZXFC010000018.1:13151-21339 GCA_964640425.1 uncultured Candidatus Saccharibacteria bacterium
CTTAAGCTCGGACTTTATAATTAGAGTATCACGGGACTTCCTTAACCGACCAATAACCACATAGGCGGCTTCAGCCGCCTTTTTCTTGTTTGTAATGTGTTGTATTGTAGGCGTTATGCCGGAGCTGCCGGAAGTAGAAACAACCGTAAATAAATTAAAACCGCTTATAACAGGCAAGCGGATTCTTGATTTTAATAAAAAGATTTTAGATGTGAGTAGGCGAGGAAAGGCAATTATTATCACGCTTGAAGGAAGTCGGACTTCCTTCATTTTGGCGTTTCACCAAAGGATGAGCGGAAAATTATTGATAGTTGAGCGCGGCCTCAAAGACAAATATATAAGAAGACGGTTTAAATTATCCGACGGCAAAGACTTAGTGTTCCATGATGTCCGCCGTTTTGGCGTGGTCTGGTATGGCAAAGAAAAAAAAGTGCTGGAAGATAATTATTTTAAGATGTTGGGAGAGGATGCGCTGACCGTAGGATTTCAAAGATTGAGGGAATTATTAAATACCGCCCCGCCTTCGGCACCCCTTCTTGTAAAGGAGGGGATGGGGTTGCGGGTCCCCTCCTTAATAAGGAGGGGCGGTGGGGTGGTTGGGAGGGGTAAAAAAATAAAAACATTCCTCCTCGACCAAAAAAATCTGGCGGGTATCGGGAATATTATGGCTGATGAGATTTTGTGGAAGGCGAAGATTCATCCCGAAAGAAAAATTTCTTCGCTGACCGATAAAGAAATAAAATTGCTTTGGAGTTCGCTGCGGGCGGTTCTTAAAAAAAGCATCAAATTGGGCGGTTCTTCCATGCGTGACTGGCTGCATCCTGACGGAGAAGCGGGCGGCTATTTTGAGAAAAGATCGGTTTACGGCAGAGAAGGAGAAAGGTGTTTTAGGTGTTCCCGCCTCCGCTTAGCTCCGGCGCGGCAAGCGAAAATTTTCCGAAAAAAAATAGCCGGACGTTCCAGCTATTATTGTATAAAATGCCAAATATAATTATTCAAGGCAGGATTTATATTCAGCCTTTGTAAGGCCCGTTGCCTCAAGAAGGAGAGAGTCTAGTTTATCCAGCTCTTCCGGCCGTTTGCTGGAGAGCGAGACCAATTTACCATTTACAAGGATATCAACGCTTATGCCTACCGGCGTGTTGCCGGCCAATAGCACCTTGCTTTGCGAATAACGGACTCCGTTTTTTTCGTTCAACATGATGATTTTCGTCATTCCTTGATTTGCTTGTTGTGTGTAAACGCTAACTTTCAATTCAACGTCTTCTTTTGGCTTGCAGGTTTTTCCAAGCCTTAGCTTCCAGTCTTGCGGGAAATCCGAGTCCAAAGGCGGTAGGCCGGCGGCCAAGAGCGGCATTGAAAAAGAAACGGCCAAGAATATCGTGAAAGCGGAAATAATATTACGCATTAGGAACCCCCGATAAGGAAAATAAGTCTTTTTCGAGGCTAACATTGCAGGAAACAATTGTCAAATGATGTTTGTTCAAATTTTCAACGCCATCGGCAGTTGTATTCGTGCCATCTGTGGTCCCAACGGCTCCAATACTTATCGCAATAATATTGCCTTGGAGGGGGGATATAATTGGGATTTGGATACCGGCGCGTATTCGTTGCCGCAACGTGACAGCCGGCGCCAAATAAAAACAAAAGAAAAATTATCAAGATAAAATTTTTAATGAACATGCTTGTCTCCTTTTACGGTCAAGTTACGTCAGCCAATATAGGCGCTTGTGACTATGCCGCGGTCGATTTCCAAAATTATCCGGTCCGGGCGGTAATCAGTACCATGATGATATCGGCTTGAACCTCTTCTTGAAATTTTGACATCGTAACCCGCGGCATTTGCTTTTCTGATTGCATCATTTTCTCGCATGCCAAGAAGATTATTCGGATTGAATTCCTGTCTTCGCATTTCTTGTTGCGGCGGCGGCTGTAATTCTTGATTTTGTTCGTTCTTTTGCATCTGGTCGCCGATAACAGCTCCCGCTCCCAAGCCCAGCGCTCCGCCAATCGCCGCTCCCGCTCCCGGATGTCCGACCGCTCCGCCGATAAGTCCGCCGACGGTAGCTCCGCCTACGGCTCCGATAAGCCCGCCTTTTTCACGGGTGGTTAGCGATCCGCCGGCGCAGCCTGACAAAACCCATACCAACAACAATAAAGAAATGATACTAATAAATATCCTGAGTATTATCTGCATTACAACTCCCTATGTTAAATCTAAAAATTATATTATCATAAATCGCAGTATAATCAAAATGGCGGGCCTGCCCGCCGTAGGCGGGCTATAGTATATTGGTAGTACGCGAGGCTGGGGGTCTTGCAGATGGGGTTCGATTCCCCATAGCCCGACCACGAAAAACGCGCAAAGCGCGTCTCGTGGCTCGCAAGAGCTACGAGTGAAGGAGTGGGAGTCGCGGAATCCCGCAGAGGCGGGATATCCGTGGCCGATTCTCATGAAACCGACATGCTTTCCGTTTAGTTTAAAATTACAGATTACAAAGTTATAAAGGAGATAAAATGCCCAAAACAAAAAAAGTTTTGCCAAAATATGGCGACCTGGTCTGGTTGGAAGATTGGGGGGTAATCGGAAGATTTGTAGAATTGAAAAATTTTTCAGCGGTAATTGAAAACGTTTTTCATTTGGAAGGCAAATACGGAACTAAGCCGGGCGGCATCAACAGTTTCACTCCGTTTTTTAGCCCGAACAGAATCGTTGTGATATCTGTTGAGGCGGGCTGGAAAGTTGTTGAGGAAGAGTTAAAGAAAAAAATTCGCAATCTCAAAAAAGAGTACGATAAGCTCTGTAACGCCCCGAGCAATCCTAAAAATAAGCCAGAAAAAAAGATTTTGCCTCCCAAATCAGAGCGGCCCGCACGAGCAACATCTCCAAATATTGGCGGAAGTTATTCGGACCCGGTCGAATTGAGATACGGTCAAAATACCAGGGGCAACATGACAGTGTTGCACAATATCAAAATATAAAAAAACTCCGTTTTGCGGAGTTTTTTAGTTTGATTTAACTTTGAGATTTTTTCCGGCTTTGAGGCGGCGCGTGCATATTTTAATGCGATTCTATGAAATAAAATTTGCTCCGGATTTTTTCGTCGCTTTTTCCGCGTTGCGCAAGCTGGGCGGCACATCCCTTCTAAAAATTCTTTTGCCGCATCGCCGGCAATCCACAATATAAGTGTTCACGTCAACGCTCCAGCTTCCTGCGTTTACGCCGACTTCACATACCGACATGCCTACAACTTCATATGTGTGGCCAAAATGCAATAAACAACTTATGCGATTTTTGCGTGCCGAGCGGTTTTTCCTTTCTTTTTCGTAATTGCGAATTTTATGTTCGTATTCGGCGACCTCTTTGTCCAGCTTTTCCTGCGCTTCTTTTATCTTTTTGCAATCCATGCACGATAAGATCTCTTTTTCTGTTTGCTCTTCAATTTTAAACGCGATCATCAGAGTCTGTTCGTGGTCGTCGCAATTATAATGCCGGATCGGCAAGCCGATAAAATCGCGCGGATGGCCGGGAGCGTTAGGATAATAGATCCATTCCATTGAAACCCCCCTCAATGAATAATTCTAAAATAACAATAATTGAAAATAAATAAAAATCAACCCCGCTTTTTCGCGTAGCTGTTTTTTTTATCTCAATTTCAAATTCTTTCCCGCTTTTAGGCAGCGCGTGCAGATTTTTATGCGCCCTCCGGACGGCACGGCAGCCCACTGCAGGTTGGGATATTTTCTTGATGTTTTGGTGAGGTTGTAGTGACCGCGCAATAATTTGCGCGTGCCCATGATTACCGAACCTTTCCCGCAAATTTCACAAATTTTTGCCATAATTAGTTAAATAGTTGAATGGTTAAATAGTTGAGTAGTTTCAATTGCCCCGTTTCGTCCTTAAAAATTTAATATAGGCGCTTATGCCTTTAATCAACTCAGTATAATCGTTAATTAATTTTTTGGCAAGTTCATCCTGTAAATAATTCTTTTGCAGTGCGCTTTCGACTTGGCTGCGTATTTCATAAGTTTCGCCGCGAGCGATCTGTACGGATTGTATTTTTTGGCCGAAATTGTATTTTCCATAGGCCTCAGCAATATTATTTGGCACGGATGATGAAGATCTCCTCATCTGGTCAATCAGATTGAATCTTTCTGACGTCGGCATTTTTTCAATAATAAAATGGATCTCTTTTTCGAGCTCCCGCGCCTTTTGATATATTCTAAAATTTTCTATTCCCGTTGCCATGCTATAATCGTTTTATGCCTTTGCATTCATTCTTTAACCATTTAACTACTCAACCATTTAACCAATCATGAATCAAGTTGTCGAATCAATTTTCCAAATACTGATATTGGTCTTCTCCATTGTGATACACGAGGTGTCGCACGGTGCCGTGGCGTACGCAATGGGGGATAATACCGCCAAAGACGCGGGCCGCCTTACGCTGAATCCAATTCCGCACATTGATCCTTTTGGTTCAATACTTTTGCCGGCGCTCATGATACTTTCGGGAGGCCCGGCATTCGGCTGGGCGCGCCCGGTCCCATATAACCCGTTCAATTTAAGAGCGCCGAAATGGCTCGGCAATATTTCGCCCGACGCGCTGGTCGGCGTTGCGGGCCCCGGAGCAAATATTTTTCTCGCGGTTTTTTTCGGACTTTTGGTGCGCTTTTCCGGAGCGCTTGCGTTGCCTGCGGCATTTGTCAATATCGCGATATTCATAACTTTCATAAACTTGGGCCTCGCCATTTTTAATCTTATTCCTATTCCGCCTTTGGACGGTTCAAAATTGCTTTTTGCTTTGCTTCCGGAGAGCGCCCGCAATATGGAAATATTTTTCGAACGCTGGGGTTTTATTCTGCTTTTGGTGTTCATATTTTTTCTCTCAGGAATTTTGATATATCCGATATATTTAGTTTTTCGTCTGATAACCGGCATCACTTTTTGAAATAGGTTAAATAGCGTCTTCGTCAACCGGCGGATTGACGCTATTTTTTATTTTGGTACTCTTTATTTAGATTGGGATTTTTAAATGACCGGCAAAGAAATATACGAGCGTTGCATACTGCTCGCGCGGATGTCGGACTGCGAAAAAAGAAAATTCGGCTGTGTCATCGGATACGTGCGTCACCCGGATGATCCTCTATTTAAATTTTTTGATATAACCGGCTATGGGTTTAACCATAAGGTTTGCGGCCTGGAGAATTTTAATTGCTGCAAAGAAAGGGAGAGTATTGCAAGCGGCACAAGAACCGAATATTGCGCCGCAATCCACGCCGAGATGGATGCTTTGCAGCGGGTTCTGCGTTTTGCGCCGTATTCGATACCGAAATCCACTCTTTACGTCGCGGGCTTGAACGGCGACTGGACGCCTTTCGACAATTCCAAAGGATTTTATTGCCTGCCTTGCGCCAAAGAATTGGTAAGTGCGGGAATTTCAAAGATCGCCCTCGCTTTCTCCCAAACCCAGGAAACCGGCGTCTGGAGCGTGCGCACTATCAACAAAGCTCTTTCCGAATCGCTGGAATTTACAAAAGGAACAAAGAAAGTTTGAAAAGGAGAAAAAATAAAATGGACCAAGAATGGAAAATCAAGCAAATGATCCGCAATACCGTCAGGCAAGAAATTGAAGCCAATAATCGAAGGAGACTCGAGGACGAAGCCGGAGAAAGGCACTTTAATAATTATTTAAAAAAACACGAAGAGAACGAAAAATATTGGCGAGACCAGATGAAGGGGAGGATTTTTAACAGATAGCGCCATGTTTGACGCTATTTTTTTATTTAACTATTCTAAACTTAGATTTAAAAATTGGCGGATATGAACCTTAATGATTGGGCTGGTTGGCTGCATTATGCTTACGAAGGCGTGGCGAAACAAAGCCATGACCCCTCTACACAGAATGGAGCGCTCTTGATTAACGAACAAGGCGCCTTACTTGCAATTGATGTAAACAGATTTCCGGACGGAGTATTAGAAAATGATGAGCGCTGGGAGCGCCCGCTGAAATATAAAATTATTGAACACGCGGAGCGCAATGTTATTTTTCGGTTAGCCAGACAAGGTATAAAAACAGAAAGTCTTATTATGGTTTGTCCGTGGGCAGCTTGTTCTGATTGTGCGCGAGCAATAATTCAATGCGGTATAAAAAAGTTGGTTACTCACAAGCAGGCGCACGACAGATCACCGGAATTTTGGCAGAAAGAAATGGATGTGGCTTTTACAATGCTTAGGGAGGCCAATGTGGAAATAGTAATGTTTGATGGAGTGCTTGGCGTACAGGGCATCCGCCATAGCGGGCAATTGTGGAATCCATAATAAATGGTGGATCAAATAGCGCGATTAATTTGACGCTATTTTTTTGTATGATAAGCTTTCGTCAGAAAGGAGTTTATAATATGGGAATTTTGGAAGGTATCGGCATCATTGCTCTTGTGGTCGTACTTGGTGTTTTTTTCCCTCGAATATCGTTTGTAGTGGTCTTTGTCTTGGTTCTGAAATATGCATACAATTTTCCGCTTTTTTCTAACGTAAACGATTTTTCGGGTTTGGTATCGATTTTAATGAGTCTGTCGGCACTTGGCGCTTTTTTTTTGGATATACTTACTATCCGGTCTATCCGATTATTTATTGATAGCTAGAATTAGAAATAGCGCCATGTTTGACGCTATTTTTTTTATATGATAAACTCATTTTCATAATCACGTGCCTACTATTAATCAACTAGTTAAAGGTGCCCGGAAGAAAACGGTTGCGAAAGCAAAGTCAGTGGCTTTGGCGCGCTCTTTTAACGTGTTGAAAAATCGCCCGATGTTTTATCCAAGCCCTTTCAAGCGCGGCGTATGTCTTTCTGTAAAAACCATGACTCCCAAAAAGCCTAACTCGGCTTTGCGCAAGGTGGCGAGAGTGCGCCTTACGAACGGCATGGAAGTAACAGCATACATTCCGGGAGAAGGCCACACTTTGCAGGAACACTCGGTGGTCGTCATCCGCGGAGGCCGCGTAAAAGATTTGCCCGGAGTGCAGTACCATATAGTACGCGGAGTTTTAGACACGGGAGGAGTTGAGAAGCGGCGCCAGCAAAGGAGTAAATACGGCGCGAAGCGTCCTAAGTCCTAAATAACTATTCAACTATTTAACCATTCAACCATTTAACAAATCATGCGCAGAAAGAAAAGAGAAAACAGAGAAATAGTGCCCGATCCGATATATGACTCGGTGGTGCTTTCCAAATTCGTAAATCATCTGATGATCTCCGGCGAAAAATCCGTAGCTCGCAGAGTAATCTGGGGGGCGCTGGATGAACTTAAAAAAAGCAAAGTTTCGGGAGCGGAAAATCCGGTAGGAGTTTTGGAAGCCGCGTTAAAAAACGTGGCTCCTTTGGTTGAGATCCGTCCGCGAAGAGTGGGAGGGGCGACTTACCAGGTGCCGAGAGAAGTATCGCAGGACCGCAGGAATTCTCTTGCGATGAGGTGGCTTGTTGCGGCGGCGCGCTCTAAAAAAGGAAAACCGATGGCAAAAAAGCTCGCCGAAGAAATTTTGCTTGCGAATAAAAACGAAGGCGCGGCCATCAAGAAAAAACTGGATACCCACAGAATGGCCGAAGCCAACAGAGCGTTTGCTCACTTTGCCTGGTAAAGCTGTTTGTGGTATAATTGCAAAATGGCAAATATAACTATAGAAATACCAAAAGAGGTTCTACAACGCGGAGGTAGCCGCAAATTTTTAGTTGTGGATCCGGACTTCATAAAAGAACTGAAGAAAAATTGGGAAATGGGCGATGCGCTTAAGGCAAGCAGATTAGGACGGCAAGAACATAGGCTAGGCAAAACAAAAATCCTGAAAAGCCTGAGCCAGATTATGAAATGATGACGAGGCCGATTTCTAAAGTCGAGTACTCTTCTCTTTTTGAGCACAATTTTTAAAAACTTCCAAAGCGTATCAAAAAGTTAGCAGAGAAAAAAGACAACATGTTTCGGCAAAACGCATTTCATCCGTCTTTAAAAACGCACAAACTTGGCGGCAAACTTCAACATGATTGGGCTTATTCGGTAAATGATATTTACAGAATCCAGTTTTATTTTGTGAACGCCAATACAGTAGTTTATTTAAACGTCGGTACGCACGAGACGCATTAGCTCATAATTAAGTGTTACCGTAATCTTTCTTTTGCGCGGCCGATTT
>CAZXFC010000019.1:0-16788 GCA_964640425.1 uncultured Candidatus Saccharibacteria bacterium
ACAGGTGGTGTCCCGCGTGAAAGTTTTGGCCGGGCTCCGCACCGACGAGCATCAGGTCTCACAGGACGGCAGATTCAGAATATTTATGGAAAATAAATCTCCGATAGACATACGTGTATCCATTGCGCCCACTTTTTATGGGGAGAATGTAGTTTTGCGCCTGCTTGCCGAACATGATGACAGATATACTCTGGAGGCTTTGGGCTTTTCGCCGGCCGACGCGAAAAAAATAATTTCCGCCGCTCACAAGCCTTATGGCATGATCTTGGCGACGGGTCCCACGGGTTCCGGCAAGACAACGTCGCTTTATACGATTTTAAAAATGCTCAACAAGCGCGAGACTTCTATCATTACGATTGAAGACCCGATAGAATATTCTATTGAAGGGATAAACCAAATGCAGGTTAATCCGCGCGCCGGTCTTACTTTCGCAAACGGCCTCCGTTCAATGCTCCGGCAAGACCCGGATATTATAATGGTGGGGGAGATACGCGACTCGGAGACTGCGGGACTTGCCGTCAATACCGCACTTACCGGCCACTTAGTGCTTTCAACTTTGCATACCAATGATGCGGCCACGACTTTGCCGCGTTTGATAGACCTGGGTGTTGAGCCTTATCTTATTACGGCCACCGTAAACGTAGCCATAGGGCAGCGTCTGGTAAGGAAAATTTGCGACGGGTGCAAGACCAAACGAGCGCTTTCCGCCGACGAAAAAGCGAGCCTGGCCGAGACATTAACCGAGAAGCTCGTGGATTTTAAAGAAACGCACTACGGTAAGGGATGCGAGGATTGCGCGCTTACCGGATACCGCGGACGCATCGGAGTATACGAAGTCCTCACCTTAACCGATGATGTCCGACAAGCGATGCTTCGCAGGGAATCGGCTAGCGCTATAAAGGACATCGCCGTGAAGCAGGGAATGACCACCATGATACAGGATGGATTCCGCAAAGTTAAGGAGGGCGGCACTACCATTGAAGAAGTATTAAGGGTTATTCATGAATAAAGAAAAACAAAAAAATAAAATATTCGGAGGAATGAAAAGACGTGCCCGTTTTTCATTGCAGGACCAGGCATTTTTCGCGCGCCGCCTTTCGATGCTGGTCAAATCCAACGTTCCTATTCTGGACGCGCTGCGCATGATGAAAACGCAGGCCAGAACCGCTAACATCGGCTATATGTACGATCACATGATAACGACCACTTCCAACGGGCAATTTCTCTGGAAAGGCATGTCGGATTACAAAAAGTCTTTCGGAGATTTTTCCATCAACCTGGTTAAAATAGGCGAAAATAGCGGTACGCTTACGGAAAATTTATATTATCTTGCCGATGAGTTAGATAAGAAAAGGGAATTGCGGCGCAAAATGCTTTCGGCGATGCTTTACCCCGCGGTGGTGCTCGTTGCTTCTTTGGGCGTAACAGGGCTCCTGGTTGTCTATCTTTTTCCCAAGCTAATGCCGGTATTTCAAAGTTTGAAAGTGGATCTTCCTATCACTACGCGCATTCTTCTTTACGTAAGCACCTTCCTAATTAATTATTGGCACTTTGTGTTTGCGGGAATTGTCGCATTTATCACGGGATTTACGTTTCTGTTGAAAATAAAAAACATTCGCTACGCGGTCCAGAGGACGGTGATAAGTTTGCCTGTCGTAGGCGCCTTTGTGCAGGATTATCAGTTGGCCAACATCACAAGAACGCTATCAATGCTTCTTCGCGGTTCAGTCAAAGTAATGGAAGCGGTGGATATTACTGCGAGCACCACGGCAAATCTTATGTATAAAAAAGAGCTCACCGCGCTTTCATGCGCGATTGCGCGCGGGTCCAATATTTCAAACCATCTTGAGAAGACTCCGCATCTTTTTCCTCCCTTAACGCATCAGATGGTGGCTATTGCCGAGCGCACCGGGAATTTGGGCGACACTCTTATGCACCTTTCCAATATTTACGAAAGGGATTTTGACGAAAAGAATAAAAACATTGCTTCTATCATAGAGCCGGTACTTATGGTCATAATGGGGCTTTTGGTCGGATTTATCGCAGTATCCATAATTACGCCAATTTATGCCATCACCGCGAATATCCATCCTTAAAATAAATAATGTCCGAAACTACGCGCGGGCGAATATTTTCGAGGGCATTACGCAGCACGACGGTGCGAGTACTAGGCAAAACTTCAGCAGAAGTTTATGCCGTGCCCGAGAAGATATGCGCCCAAGCAAGGGTTTCGGCTTTACATTAATTGAAATTCTCATAGCGCTCGCCATCTTCGGTATTCTTTTAGCGGTCGGAGTGGTTGTCGGCATAGATTCTCTTTCGCGTTATAATTTTCACGCTGAAATAGACAATTCCGTCGCGATGCTCCAGAAGGCAAGAAGCGAATCAATAAATAATATCGGAGGCGTGACCCACGGCGTAAATTTTACAGACGTGTCTGATATAGTTTTATACAGCACTTCATATAGCCCGCCCGCGCATGAATTCAAATTGCCAAAAAATCCGATGGCGATTTACTCCGGTACAACGGATATAAATTTTGCACAATTATCCGGTGCGGCTTCAGGCCCGTCAGGACCATGCCCTTGTATTGTAACGATTACAGACGGCGCAAAGCCGCCGGCAAACATAACAATAAACCATGAAGGCGGAATTGATTATTAATTTGTCCGACACTAAGTGTCGGACAAATAGAGGATCGGGGCTTATCGAGATAATAATCGCTCTCGCTGTTTTGACGCTCTCCATCGGCGCGGTCATCATGCTGGTATTTGCGAATCAGAATTTGAAAATAGACGTTTTTACAAACAACGAAGCTGTTTCAAAAGGCCAGGAGTTGACGGAGGCGCTTCGCGCAAAATCGCGCCAGGATTTTAGCGCGGTTGCGACCATTTCACCTACAACAGACGGTATTTACACAAAAAGCGCGGTCGTCACGGATATCGACGCGTTCACAAAACTTATTACGACCACGGTAACCTGGAACGAATCCGCAGTGAGGCCGCTTATTGTAAAATTTATGACGCTTGTCACCGATCCGCTTTCCGCATTGGGCGGAGATACTTGCAACCAGGCTCTCTCGGGGGATTGGACGCGTCCGCAGGATTGGAAAGGCGGATATGGATACGCTGATATTGTAAGCCCCAACGGAGCATCCGGAGTAGATGCATTTAACAAAAAAGTATATTTGACTTCGGATGTCGACAACAAACCCGCTTTTTACATAATTGATGCGTCAAATCCAATGCCCGCCGGACTTAATCTGCCGATACTCGGCTCTCTGCCTTCTCAGGGATACGGCTTTACTGACGTGCGAGTTTCCGGAAAGTACGCATATGTGGCCGTGCATAGCACTTCGGTTTCAGAGCCGCAGCTTTTGGTGGTTGATATTTCAAATTCCGCTAGTCCGACTATCGTTACACAGCTTCGGATGAGCGGAGGCACTTCGGCGACTTACGCAAGCACTATCGCTTATTACAGGCAAAAAATTTATCTGGGACTTACGAAAAATACCGGAAGGGAAGTGCGCGTTGTGGACGTTGCAAACCCCGCGGTTCCGGTTGAGGTCGGCACCGGCTTTGAAACAAATACAAAAGTAAATCAAATCGTAGCAAAGGACGATATGATTTATATTGCTTCGGCGCTTAATAATCAGGCGTGGGTAGTGGATATCAGCAATCCGTTAAATCCCGTCCAATCGAATCCTATTCAGCAAACTTTTGTTGATCCGTCGGGAACGCAGGAGTGGAGCGGACAATCCGTGGCTTTTTCAGAAAACAAAGTGTATCTGGGCAGGATCCGCGATATTGGAAACAACGCCCTTGAAGATCTTTATATACTCAACGCCAACGATCTCTCCGCGGCGCCGCTGGGCACAATGACTCAAACGAAAAACGACGGAGTGACCCGCATGGTTGTCAGGAGCAATTTGATATTTATGTCCAACGCGGCTCCCAATGACGGCTTCCAGATTTGGAATGCAGTAAATCCCGGGAGTTTGATTCGTTATGATACCACGCCGATAAATATCCAGCAGACCTCGACCGCGGGAATGGATTGCGACGGGAATTTTATTTACATAGGACAAAAGAGCAACAGGGCTCTGCAAATAATCGGGCCGTACGATCCTGGAGTATTTAATTATGCGCTTTCAACTCCGGCTGACGTTACGCTTGTCCGTGCCGGGGCTTCCCAAAACACAAGTTTTGCGGCGACAATTTCCGGCGGAACTACTCAACCGGTTAATTTTACGAACAGCGCGCTGCCAAGCGGCGTGACGATGAATTATTCTGCAACCTCGTGCAGTCCGACCTGTACCACGAATCTGACTTTGTCCGCTTCGGCCGGCGCCGCGTTGGGAACAAACACAATTACCATCAACGGAGACTCGCCCGCGAAAAGCACTGCTTTTAATGTTACGGTCAATGCGCCCGCATTCGCTTATTCATTCGCGAATATTTCCAATATTACGCTTCTGCGCGGCGGCGCGGCGGTTCCAATTACGGTGACGGCTACGATGGCGGCCGGGGCGGTTCCGCAAACAGTAACAATTACCGCGCCCGATCCCGGCGTTAACCCCGCAGATATAGTTGTCACGCCGTCTGCAGTCCAGTCTTGTACGCCAAATGCGGCCTCTCCTTATACCTGCGCAGTTACGTTTAATTACAGCGCCTCTGCCGCGGCAGCGACCGGCAATTATAATAATCAGCGCGTGAACGGGTCTCCCAACGGCGTGCAAAGCAACGCGTTTAGAATTAGAGTTCAATAAAATGAGAGGCTCCGATAAGAAAAATTCTCGAGGTTTCTCACTTATTGAAGTGATTATCTATATTGCTCTCATGGCATTCCTGATGGGCGCGGGCATATCAGCGGCTTTTTTTATAATAGATTCTTCCCAAAAAAACAAAGCAGACGTAAACGTGCAGGCCGAAGGCAATTTTATTTTACGAAAACTTGACTGGGCATTGACCGGGGCGACGGACGTGAGTTTGAGCGGGACCACGCTCACCGTAACGAAAACAGGAGGCCCATACGTTTTTTCTTATGATGGTTCAAAATATTTCCGGCTAGGCGGGGTCAATTTGTCGAGCTCTCTTGTGACTGTAAGCGGAGTCGTTTACGCGATTGATATTGCGCCGCCGAAAAAAGTTACGGTGACTTTCAGCGTCAACGGCAAAGCGTTTAGTATGACTAAGTATTTAAGGAAATGAATAAATTAAAGCCGTATTTTGCGGAGCCGGTCGGCGGAGCCGTTTTCAAGACATTGCGCAGTGCGACTGGCACGAGCATAGCAATTCGCCAGCAGGCGAATATGCGCGTCTTGAAAACGGCATCGACGAGCGGCAAGCAAAACGGCTTCATAGCATTAATAACCGCAATAATTCTTTCAGTAATTTTACTTGTGGTTACGATTGCGATGAATCAGACAAGTTTTCTTACGCGCTCCGAAGTATTGGAATCTGAATACAAAAATAGGAGCGTTGCGCTTGCCGAAGGCTGCGCGGACACGGCAATGCTTAGGCTCGCCAACAATCCGGCATATGCCGGTAATGAAGCGTCAATTTCTATTGGTACGGACACATGCTCTATCGGAGCTATTCAACAGGATACGCCGACGTTGGGGCAAGTGACCATAAATGCCAGGGCCGTATTTCCCGCGCCCGGCGTCACTAGCCAGGGAGCAATCACAAAGTTGATAGTTGTGGTTGAGTCGAGTGATATTTCGGTCGTATCTTGGGTAGAAGTGCCCTAGACCTTCTTGCACATGCAGGACTTCATGAATACTTCATGACTCTTGCGTTATATTTCATGATATGCTATAGTATTTTCACATTTAGTCAAAAGTGAAAAGGTCGAAAAGATGAGAAATTACAAGAATTATTAGATGATTAATTCATAAACAATAAACAAAATGAACAAACAAAATAAAGGTTTTACACTTATCGAAATCTTGGTTGTCATAGGCATAATCGCTATTCTTGCGGCTGTGGTTTTGATCGCCATCAACCCCGCCAGGCAATTCCGCCAGGCAAACGACTCTCAACGCTCAAGTAACGTTAACGCAGTCTTGAACGCAATCGGACAGAGATTGGCCGACAACAAAGGCGCTTTTACTGGCACCAATTGTTCTGCTCTCCCGGCCGCGGTTTCCGGAGCGGATATCACGTTGAACATACTTAATGACAACAGTGCATTAGTCGCAGGAACATCCATAGGTTTGAAGGATTGTTTAACTCCTACCTATATGTCCGCACTTCCGTATGACCCCCTCGCCGTTACGACAGCTGCCGATACCAAATATGATTTGGTTATTGAGTCCACAGAGGAAGGAGGCAGACTTACAGTGCTTGCTCCTGACACTCAGGAAGCAACTTCCCTTATCTCCGTCACTCGCTAAATTCAAAACTTAGCCACCAAAAACCCGCTTCGGCGGGTTTTTGGTGTGTACGTTTAGTGTTGCTTTTTATCCCCAAATGCGCTATTATCATTCAACATTCATGACGTGCTATTATAAATAATAAGGTGCATTTATGTTAAATACCACGCGTAAGACATTTGATAATTTGCTCGATAAGCTTGTAGAAAAAGAAAGGAAGATTAATGATCTTCCTGCTTTGTCGTCTCTGGATAAGGCAAAACTTGACCACGATATAGCAATCGATCATTTATATTATTCCAGCAAGATTGAAGGTACAACGCTCAACGATAAGCGGATAGAAAAAGCAATTCATGGAATTTCATCGGCGTTTACCGAAAAATAAGACAGAAGTTGAAGATCGCGAGGCGGCCGGATTGTGGAAGGCAATCGCGTTGTCAAAGAAAATCGGCGAGAGTGGTGAAAAAATTACTTTAGATACTATTCTTAAAATTCATAAGACGATGCTTGGAGCAGCTTTTCCGGAAGCAGCAGGCAGATTTAGAAGAGAAGGTGAAGACATCAAGAAACTTAAATGCATTGAGCCACCGCCGGGACGGTTAGTCAAAGAGCACGTCTATACATTTTGGAAAGACCTCGATAGTAGGTTGGCAGTCATACCAAAGCATTCTAAGAATCAAACTAAAAATCAGCTCAAGAAATGGAGAGAAAACGTCATAGACGTTGCGGCTTGGGCGCAGCATGGCTTTGCCGCCATTCACCCATTTTGCGAGGGCAATGGCCGTATGGCAAGACTGTTAACAAATATCATATTGCGCAGATACGGCTTGCCACCGACGTCGGTCCATTATGAGGGCGAAAATAAAAGTCAGTACTTAAAGGCGCTATGTCAAATAGACGAGAAAAGAGATTATAATTCTCTAAAGATATTGATTATCAGGGGCATTATGGATTCTTTTAAGAAAGAAGAAAAAATCAGAATTCGCAAACGATCCGAATAAAACAAAAATATAATTTTTTATAATACCCTTTAAAAAATAGCAAAAATCAAAAACCCGTCCCGATTTTATCGCGGACGGGTTTTTGTTTTCACCAAGGATTCATAGCTAAGTATTACCGTAATAACTCCAATAAAGGTCGGTGTTTAACTTCTATTATCATTAATATCACTATTGATTTTCTAAATTAATTTATGAAAAATTCCATATTTGTAAATTCATCGCTTGGAATAGGCATTATCATCGCGGTGTCCGCGATATTCGCGTTTCTCATGCTCTCGACTATCAATGCCAGCGCCGCGGATATTAGTCCAAGCCCCACGCCAAGTCCGGCGAATCTTGTTTTTCCGGCAGCGGGTTCGACCTCGGCCCCGATGATTATACTGATCGATTCGTCGGGTAATATCCTGATACGCGGAACAGTTGTTTCTGCCGGAACGCGCTCACTGACAATATCGAGCTGGGGAGGAACTTGGACAATACGCACGCTAAGCGGCGGCATGGTATTTTCTTCCTCGCAAAATGAATTCGGCGACATGTCCGCTTTGAGGGTCGGCGACTTCCTTGGGGCTATCGGAACGGTTGCGTCTGATCAAATGTTTAGCGTTGATGCAAGCATAGTTCGCAACTGGACAACCAATCCGCTTACGGAAGCCACGCGGTTAATGACGAGCCCGACTCCGTCGTCCAGCGGCGTAATTATGCCGACTCCGCCGAGTTCGGGAGGGGGAGATCTGATTCCGGTGCCGACAGTTTCCGGAGGCGGCTCTACAGGAGGCGGTTCGTCCTCGTATTGATTATTTATGAAAAGCAAAACCCCGTAGTTCGCGGGGTTTTTACTTATTTTGGTTCTAATTACGAAGTGATCACTTTATGTTTCGGTTTTTTGAGATATTCAAGCATGGTGTCGCAGTCCGAAACTTCAAAAGGGTCTTTTTCGGCATTGTCCGCAAATCCCGGTTCAACGAATAGCGCGCGGATAATACCATTGTCCGCGAACATGCTGTATCTCCACGAACGCATGCCGTATCCGACATTCTCTTTTTTTACAAGCATGCCCATTTTGCGCGTAAATTCGCCGTTGCCGTCGGGGAGCATAAAAACTTTTTTCAGGCCTGTTTTATCCGCCCATTGCTTCATAACGAACGCGTCGTTGACCGCCAGGCAGATAACCTGATCCACGCCGAGTTTCTTGAATTCATCATATTTTTTTTCAAATCCGGGCGCGTGTTTTTCGGAGCATACAGGAGTGAAGGCGCCCGGCAGAGCGAAGAGAACTATTTTTTTATTTTTAAATATTTCATCGGAAGCAAGATCCTGCCAGCGGTAAGGATTTTCCCCGCCGGCGGATTCATCCCGGACGCGCGTTTTGAAAACCGCCGCCGGCACTTTTTGGTCTATGAGTACGTGTGTCATCGGTTTTGCCATGGTAAAACAAACTTAATATTGAATTATGAACATTCAGTTAATAAATTATCGCCAGGGTACTCCGAGCTTCGGAAGTAACCAGCGGTCCAGGCCAACCCTGCCGGCATTGCGCCAAGCAAGGATGAGGAAAAGAGTACAGACAAGCATCAGGGGATTCGAAGATACGGAGCCGGCAAAAAGGAAATTCAAGTTCATAAATGCTCCAAAAAAAGCCGCGATGCCGGTAAAAGCTCCTAGGATAAGCCCCAGGCCCACGGCAATTTCGCCGAAAGTAATCAAATATGAAAAGAAAGTTGCGTTGGGGAGCGCGAAGTTTTGGATGAAAGACGCGTACCAGCCGGAAACCGACGGATGCGCGCCGGCCGCTTTGGCTACTACGCCGTTAAAATAGCCGGCTATGGACGCGCCTGCGTCAGCGCCTATCCAGGCTGGATTCTGGAATTTTCCCCAGCCGGCGCCCAGCCATTGCCAGCCTACCCATATCCGCAAAGGAAGCCAGACCCAGGCAAACGCGGTACCGGCGAACAAAAACTTCGATAATTTAGGTTCGGGTATTTCTATGTAGTTCATGCCGATATGATAACATATTAATATGGAGCTTGCCGAGGAGATAAGGATTTTTTTTAAGGGTTTTGTGGACGCATCGAGCGAGACGCGTGAGCGGTATTCGCGTGATGCCAGCCTTTTTTATATCAAGCCGGCCGTTGTCGTTTTCCCGAAAGACGCGGAGGATATTTGCCGGCTGGTTGATTTTGCGAACAAAAAAAAGAAAGAGGGGCGGAACGTTTCCCTTACGCCCCGCGCCGCGGGAACGGATATGACCGGAGGGCCTTTGTCGGAATCCATTGTGGTTGATATGTCCAATTTTAATCGATTTTTGGAACTGGGCGATTTTTACGCCGTCACCCAGCCGGGAGTTTTTTACCGAGATTTTGAAAAAAAGACGATGGAGAAAGGCTTAATATTGCCGTCGTACCCGGCATCCCGCGAGCTTTGCACGGTGGGAGGAATGGCGGCCAATAATTCCGGCGGGGAAAAAACTCTACGTTATGGAAAGACGGAAAAATACGTTGAGGAGATAAAAATGGTGCTTGCCGACGGAAAAGAACATTTGTTCAAAAAGTTAAAAAGGGCGGAATTGGAAGCGAAATTGAACGAAGATTCTTACGAAGGGCTCATTTATAAAAAGCTTTGGAGCGTTATCGCAAATAACCAGCGCATGATTGAGCTGGCCAGGCCCAATGTAACAAAAAATTCGGCGGGGTATTATCTTTGGAATGTCTGGAACCCGGCGGAGAAAATTTTCGATATCAATAAACTTATAACCGGTTCCCAGGGAACCTTCGGTATCATCACCGAAATTAAATTTTCGCTTGTGCGCGTAAAGCCCAAGTCCCGCCTGCTCATAATTTTTTTAAAGGATCTCGCGAATTTAGGAGATCTCACCGAGCGTATTCTCGAGCAGAAGCCGGAAAGTTTTGAATCTTATGATGACAATACTTTCCGCCTCGCGATAAAATTCTTTCCTGAAATAATGGAGCGCGTAAAAGGAAGCTTTATCCGCATGGCGCTCGCGCTTGTGCCGGAATTCTGGATGCTGGCCAGCGGGTTTTTCAAGCTTCCGAAACTGGTTCTATTGGCCGAATTTTCCGGAGAAACACAGGCGGAAGCGTATGCGCTCGCAAAAGCCGCGGAAATGCAGCTCAAAAAAGATTTTAATTTAAAAATGCGCGTGACGCAGAGCGAAGAAGAGACTCGGGGGTTTTGGGTCGTGCGGAGAGAAAGCTTCAATTTGCTGCGCCACCACGTAAAAGGCCTCCGCACCGCGCCTTTTATAGACGATTTTTCCGTGCGCCACGAAGTGCTCCCGGAATTTTTACCGAAGCTCTATAAAATTTTAGAAAAATACAAATTGCTCTACACCATTGCTGGACACGTCGGCGACGGGAATTTCCATATAATTCCTTTAATGGATCTTTCCAAGCCTTCGGCAAAAGGAGTGATAGAAAAACTTTCTCGCGAGGTCTATGATCTGGTATTTCTTTATCATGGCTCTACCACGGCCGAGCACAATGACGGGCTTATTCGCGGTTCTTATTTAAAAGAAGAATTTGGCGAGAAGGTCTATGAACTTTTCGCAGAGACAAAACGCGCCTTTGATCCGGACAACATTTTCAACCCTGGCAAAAAAGTTGATGCATCTTTCAAATACGCAATGGACCATTTGGACAAGAAGATGTAGAGTTCGGCTGTTTATTTATACGTCATCGAATTGGACGAAGCGGGGGGGGGGGTAATCCAATTAAGATTTTTTCTATATCGGTGATGCCTACCGGTTTTACCAAGTGGTAGTCAAAGCCGGCTTCTTTTGCTTTTACTTTGTCATCCGATTGGCCATACCCGGTGAGCGCGACTAAGGTCGAGTCAGAATTCAATTCCTTGCGGGCTTTTTTTGCCACTTCGTATCCGTTGATTCCCGGGAGCCCAATGTCCAAAAGCACGACGTGAGGCATGTTTTCTTTCATTTTTTCAAGCGCCGATTCGCCGTCATAGGCGAGCGACACGTTGTGCCCGACAAATTTCAAAAGCTTGCTCATGCTGTCGGCGGCGGGAAGATTGTCATCGACGACCAAAATATTATAATGATTTTTTTCGTCTTCTTTATTTCCGTCCGACGCAGGGAGCGCCTGCGGTTCATTTGCTTTAAGGCTTATTCCTCCAAACGTAATTATGAACTCGGCGCCTTTGCCGTATCCCTCGCTTTTTGCCGTAATGACGCCTCCGTGCAGTTCGACGAGGTTTTTTGCGAGCGCAAGTCCGATGCCCAGGCCTTTTTGCCCGAGGGTTCTTTGGCCTGTCTGCGCGAACGGATTGAATATTGTTTTGATGGCGCTGCGCGAAATGCCCAGGCCGCTGTCTTTGATGCTTATTTTAAGGATGTCGCCGCTGCAAATTGCGCTAAACGCAATAAGCCCGCCGGGATCGGTGAATTTGATAGAATTATTCAATATATTCGTAAAAATTTGTTCAAGCCTTAATGAATCCGCGCGGATATATGCGGAATAAGGAGGCGCAACTACATCGAGTCGGATATTTTTTGCGCCGGCCAAATGCGCCACGTTATTCAGTGAATTTTTTACAACTTCCGCGATTTTAAGGTCAGCCAGCTGCAGTTTGAATTTGTGCGCGGTGATGCTTGATATATCCAAGAGGTCGTCTAAAAGGCGCGACATGTTGTCGGCGCTTTTTTCGATTATCGATAAAAGTTCGTGAGCCTCGGGAGCCGCAAGTCCGAGGCGCCGCAAAAGTTCAATATTGCTTACGATAGGGGACAAAGGATTTCTCAGTTCATGCGCGAGCACCGCGATAAATTCCGTCTTTGCCTGATCGGCGTTGGCTATTTGTTTGAAGGCCTTTTCAAGTTTTAGAATATATTCTTCCTTTGAGTTTATTGCCAGTTTTCTTTCTTCCGATACCGCCGCAAGTATCAAAAAGAAACCCGCGTATATTGAGATGAGCAATTCCGTCGAGAGCATTTTTTGGCCTATTAGGCCGGGTGGAATGGCCTCGGCTCCGAAAGCCAGTCCGGTAAAACCTATCGCTGCCGTGAAAAATAATGCCGCCGCCGTATGGCTCATGCCCATGCGGATAGAAAAAATAAAAAACGGAATGAACGACGCGAAGAGCACGCCCGTGGCTACGGCGGGCGGCGGCCTCATCCAATAAAGCCAGAAAGACAGTACATATAAAAGCGCGAATGTTGCCAGGGTTTCGAATATTTCTTTTCGCGGTAATGTTTTTGAGGTATTTTTGTCCGCCCAGCGGAGAAGTATTGGAACAAGTATGATTATGCTAAACGCTTCTCCTATCCATAGACCGGAAAGGGTCGCCTTTTGAGGCAGGTGATTCAAATGCGCTATCAATATTTTAAGCGTCGGGGCAATTGAGCCGAATGTCAGAGCCGTAAATATAAGCCAGAACATATCGCGCGATTTGGCGAGGCTTTTATTGAAATTTATTTTTTTAAGGAAATATGCCGCCGCAAGCGGTTCCGCGGTTGCGGCGAACGCCACCATAAGCGCGGCAGGAATATGTCCGCCGTTTACAAGGTTGTTTGTTATAGCCGCCAAGGTTATAGCCGGCCACATTCCATAACCCCACGTTAGGATCGCAGCAAGGGCGATTCCCGCCGGCGCCCAAATTACGGCAGGCGCCGTCCCTGAAAAGAAAATCATTTTGGCGGCCTGCGCGGTTATAAGGAAAGACAAAAAAACGATGGCCAGCCTGAATACTTTTTCCAGCGGATATTTTGTCGCAGATTCCATTTGCCGTAGCATAGCAACCGGCAGATGAAGTCTACATGAACTCTTCATGAAGAAATCCCGCCCGCCAATTGGCGGACGGGATTTCTTTTTCGATTACTTATTCCAGCATTTTTTTGACCATTTCCACGGTGCAGTACCGTATCTGTTGTATAGTTCCAGCGCAAAGGATTCATTGCCTTCCTCTGTGTATATATTGTATCCCAGGCTTTCGGCTTTTTCGTTCCAGTAAAGCGCGTTGATCTGAAACTTACCGACGTCATGACTGTTGATCTTTCCCAGTAAGACGTTTCCGTATTCGTCGAAATGCTTGCCTTGCGATTCACAAATAGCGATGCGTTCGAGAACTTCCGGCAGGCGAAGCTTGATTTGAGGTGCAGTTTCGGCGGCTGTCTGATATGCCAGAATTGTTTGCCTGCCGGCAGGCGGAGCCGGAATATGCTCATAAGTAACCATGGGCAGGGAAAGAAACGCTGTCATTGCTGCTGCTATAATGTAGTTCATATTTTTAAGGTAATAAAAAACGCCATATCAGGGCGTAAATCAAGTCTATACCCATACCGGTCAAAAGTCAACCCATAAAATATAGTTTGTCAAGCGCTACAAAAAAACAGTTTTTTATTTGATCGCGGTGTGGATGGAGGGCACCTCCAGCCCCAATGCCCAGGCCGAAAAACCAGCAAGGCCGTATTCTTTGATGAGTTCAAGTTTTTTTGTGACGCTTTTGCCGTTCTCGTACCAGAGCGTGTAAGGGACGGATTTGACCTTGTATTTAATGAAGGGCGCGTCATGCTCCGTACTGTAGCCGATAGTGTAATAATATTTATTAAAAACATTTTTAATTCCGGAATAACCGCCTATCTCCACTAGTTTTTCTTTTTTGTCGCTCCATTTCCAGTAATAAAGCGGAATACCCAAAGAAATTTTTTGCGGGGGAATATAGCGTATTGCGTAATCCAGCACGTTTTTTGTCCATGGCAGGCCGGCAACGGGACCTTTTGAATTCGGATCGTCATAGGACATGATCGATAGAAAATCGGCGCCTCTTGCGAGTTCGGCATAGTCATACACTCCCACCATGTTTTGCCATGTGCCCTTAGGATAGTCCGCGGGGTTCTGCGAATGCTGGGCGGCGACCGCCACGGAAAGTTTGAGGCCGCTCTTGCGGAACACGCGCCCTATTCTTTGAATGAACGCGGAAAATTTATCGCGGTAAGACGCGTCTACCTGTTCAAAATCTATCTGCCACCCCCAATAACCGTATTTTTTTGCTTCCGATATCAAGGTTTGGATAACCAAATTTTCTTTCATCACATCATCCAAGATAGAGTGGCCCGCATCCCTGTCAAATACGGCGTTCGTGACCAGCGGCATTACTTTTATATTATTTTTCAGCGCAAATGAAAGTATTGTGTCATTGACCTCGCCTTTTAAAATTCCGTTCTTGTCCAGAGAATAGCTTTGCGGCGCGAGAACATCTACGGCTTTGTAATTTTTCAGAAACGAAGAGCGCGCAAGTTTGCCGTTCCTGTAATAAAATATGCGCGTATAGTCTTCTTCCGCGCGGATCTTTCCGCCGGCTATCATAGCGCAGAAAACACTAAGTATTATGAGTGTTTTTTTGAAAGGCATGTGCAATTGAACTCGGCCTGACCGCAGGCTTTACATTTGGTCTGGAGCTTGGTTTTGTATTCGCATTGTTTGAAATGGAATGGGTCAAAATTCCGCGACTCCTCTCCGCATTTGGGGCATTTGAACCCGTCCGCCTCTTTCCCGCATATTTTGCAGCTGGAGCTTGAGATGTGACTGGCCACGTCGTGATCGCCAAAAATATTGCTCATAGTATTTATTTTAACAAATCCACGCAACAAACACTACTTAACGTTTAAGTGTATAATTAAATGATCATAAAAATGTTCAAAAATATCCCGAAAAGCCTGTTAAAAAGCTTTGCGGGCTACAATTTCTTCTGGCATATTTTGGCGGTTGTTTCTACGTATTTTTTGGCTGTATCCGGGTTTGACTGGTTTTATTACGGATTAATGGCTCCGTATTTTGCTATTTTGATACCGTCCGCGCTTATCGGATTGTTTGTTCCGGTAATTCTACCTATTTGGCTATTTGTACGGGCGAGAATAAAAAAAGACGCAGAAGCGCTGAAAGCGGCTCTCCTCTTGGGAGAAGCGGAACTTGCCGCGTTGTTTCTTACTTATTTTTACAAGGCGCTCACGGGGCGTGCGCATCCGACAGGCAGTTTATTCGGCGTTGAAACGTTGACCGATCTCACCAGGACTTTTCAATTCGGTTTTTTAAAAGGAGGAATTTTATGGGGCTGGCCTTCTTCGCATACAACTGTTGCTTTCGCGCTGGCCGTTACGGTTTGGTTCGTATACAAAGAAAAAAAATGGGTTAGGGCGCTCGCTGTCATATTCGCGCTATACGTCGGTATCGGCATATCGGGAACTCTCCATTGGTTCTCCGATTTTACGGCGGGGGTTATTTTCGGTACGCTTGTGGGTTTTGTCGCGACAAGGAAGATCCGCATGACGATAAAAGGGCAACAAGAATGATGACCCAAACCTTGTTTAGGTCATTTAAGAATTAATTTTATTTTTCTTTCTCTGGGTAATTTTTTTAATGCGGCTTCGCGGGAGCGGGCTTTTTTGAGGGTTTTGAACATTTCAAAATATTTTAAAATCACCGGCCTGCGTATTTTTGTATAATGCGCGCCGGATTTGGCGTGGTTGTGCTCGCGCAATCTTTTTTCCAGATCAACGGTTGATCCGCAATATAGCGACCCGTCCGCGCATTCTAAAATGTAGGCGAAATAAACCATTTTTGCATCTTCAATATAACACAAAAAACTCCGCAACGCGGAGTTTTTTTATATCTTTAAATTGGATTAAAATGCTGGTTCCTTGTAAAAAATTAACTTATGGTTTCCCGCCGTTAATTTTAGCGGGCGACATGGGTTACTATACGCTTTTAATTTGAAGTTGCGGTGAAAAAAAACGCAGTTATTTTCATGAAGTTATTTACTGAAAAGAAACCGCCCGAGAACAAAACCAACGATTACGCCCAAAATGCCAATGAGTGCCGAGAGCATTCCTGCGTTATTTTCAGCAGATTCTGATTCGTCGTCATGCATGGGTTTCGACGCCATATGTATATCTTTTTCTTTCGACAACACAAACATCGATTCAGCTTCTTCAGCCTCAAAAATAATTTTCATATCGGACGTTTGTTTGATGCCAATTTTCCCGCTCGTCTCAATTGACGCCGCCGCATCAAAAATAAACTCCGCGTCAATCGTCTCAAGCCACTGGCTTGATCTCTTTCCTTCGCGCATAAAGGTCGGGGGGTCTAAGTGAAACTTGAGAAGATATCGTTTGGGTTCAAGCGCTATATTGGCTCCATAGTGAAAGTTGCCGCCGAACATTCCGTCAAGCTCTTTCTCAATAACGGAGCCGCCATCTTGCGGTATCGCTTTGACTGTAATTTTCATGTCCGGAATTCTATATCCTTCCGGCGACTCAGGCTTTACCTCCAAATGATGCGTGTCTCCGGCAGCGGGCTTCATTTCAGTTACTCCCGAGGGAGCCGTAGCATCGCCGTTATCGGAATGACCGTTTGCGATTCCCGAAGAAACGGCCACCACAAGTAA
>CAZXFC010000019.1:16798-20479 GCA_964640425.1 uncultured Candidatus Saccharibacteria bacterium
CAGAGCGAAAGCTACTTGTAAAAAACCGAAAAAAGCGCTTTTTATGCCGGTGATTTTAAGAGTTTTTAAATGTGTAAGCATGTTTATTGTTATTTTTTTATTTCGAGAATCCATTCGACTGTGGATTATCTCACACTGACATAATACCACGTTTGTTTTCTTCCACATACTGGCTGGGAGTTTTGTACGAAGTTGGAACTTATTTTAAGACCGCCAGTCAGTTAAAACGTAGCGATGAACCTTGCCTTCCTTAATTTTTTTGGCTTTACCTTCCTTAACTAATTTTTGCCACAACCCTTCCGCTTGTTCGCTCATCAAAGTGTCGGAATAAAGTGGCGCGCCATATCTCATTTGTGCAAACGCGTTCATAAGACGCATCCGCCGCCAGCCCAGTCCTTTCCTCTGAAATTCTCTTTCCGTGTCATTGAATCCGATAAACGGCTTATTTTTAAAATATTTTGATTTATTAGAAATATTATAGCGAAGCTCGGAGTGCCCGGAAACAATATCGCCGTGTAAGTCGAAAATATAAGTCAACTTTTCCGTGTCTTTATTTGTATCGTATGTTTTTGTCTGCTCGGCAATATAGCTTTTGCTTCCGTCAATATTATCCACTTCGAAAAGAGATTCAAAATTGTCCGGCTTATAATTTTCCATATTCATAAATAATTTGCTTCTTTGTTCAAAATGCCTTTTAATCTCCGAGGGTAAATTATCAGATTTAATTTCTGATATCCTGCCATCGGGAAAAAATTCTTGAAATTTATTTTCAAATTCTTGGTTCGCCGTTGATTCCTGTTTATTTGGTGTTTCCATTTTGCTGGGAGTTTTGTACGAAGTTGGAACTATTTTTTATTAAGATAAACCAATGTATCGTATCCCTGCGTGACTCTTTCATCTTTCTTAACGCCGAGGCTCATCAGAAAATAGAACATTTCGTCCTGAATTTTTTCCGCATCATCGCTTTCGGTAATAATTTCCATTTCGATAAATGAACCGAGGCCGTCGACCTCATCCAGACAGATTTCGTATTCTTTATATTTTGTTATTCTTCTTTTTTTGATAACCTTGACCGCTTCGTGGTAGCCCATTACTTTCAGCGCCTCCGCCATCTGCGCGGCGTCACCGATTTCCGTCTCATACTCAATTGCGTCTTGCTCGTTGCTCTGCGGCTGTTTTACCGTAAAAAGCGCCTTGCCTCCGCTTTCCCGGATCCTCAAAAGATTAATTCCCGATTGAAATTCAGCAAATAACTTGTCATCGAAATTTGTAAAAATAATATCTTTCTGTTCTTGAGGCGCTGAAATAACACAATTCAAACTTAAAAGCCTTTCAGCGATTTCCTGAATGTTTTTGACTTTTGCCTTTACTTCTATTTCTTTTCTCATTGGCTGGGAGACTTGGATTCTCCGCCGAAGGCGAACTCGCCTACGGCGAGGAACTTAATTCTCAATAATGACGGCCAAACCTGGGAGACTTGGATTCGAACCAAGGTTACACGGTTCAGAGCCGTGTGTCCTACCGCTAGACGATCTCCCAGGTTTGGCCATCATCGGATTATTCTATTAAATTTATATCGAGCCATTTTCGACCTTGTCCCGATTTCAAAAAAATCTCCCTTTTTCTGGCTTCGCTTAATGTCTCGTATTCTTCAGTATATATTATTTTCCAGGGCATCCTTCCAAGGTTACACGGTTCAGAGCCGTGTGTCCTACCGCTAGACGATCTCCCAATATTGAAAAATATTAGCAGATTTTGCGCTAGATTTAAAGGCTATTCACAGATCATTGCGTTTTCATGTATATTGATGTATAGTGGGCTTACTAACAGCACCACCTCTGTCTTTATCGGCAGAGGTGGTTCTTTTTGTGCTATAATCGCCATGTTATGGCTAAAAATGAGATAATCGCAGTCTATATTGATGGAGGGAACACTTATCGAAGACTTAAAGAAATTGGTATTCCAGAAAAGTCAAAAAGGTTTGATTTCTCCGCGTTTGTGGAGCATTTGGCCGGAGAAAGAAGTTTGGGTTCCAAAAGGTATTATGTCGGTATTGTGAAAAATTTTGAAAATTCTAGAAAAGGTGAAAAAATGGTTAAAGACCAACAAAAATTCTTAGAAGGATTGCGTTCAGAAAATTTTGAGGTTAAATCAGGAAAAATAATGTATGACGGCGGCCGTATTAGAGAAAAAGGTGTAGATGTTAAATTGTCTGTAGATTTGGTAATTGGCGCAGTAGATGATTTATATGATACAGCCATTGTCATCAGTTCAGACACGGATTTAATTCCGGCTATTAAATACGTTCGCAAAGCTAAGAACAAAAATATTGAATACATTGGGTTCGGCTCTAACCCCTCATTCGGCATGATAAAGGAATGTTCAGCGCCACGTGTTTTTTCTAAAATTGACTTATTGAAGTTTCAACGAAATTGATTATTTATAGCAAGAAACGGATTTGAGTCTTACACACGAAATTACAATCTTAAGCATCAGTTTTTAAAAATGAACCGCATCAATGGATTGTTTGTTTAATAATTTCTTCCCCAGCGGCCTCAAAAGTCAAGAAAAAAATTTTGTTATTACTAAGGCTTGGAAAACAGAAATTGAAAGATGGCTACAATGCATAAAGAGAATAGACCCAGTTTATTATGCAAGATGTAAAACGAGAGTTAATCAAGACATTTGGAAACAAGAAGAAGTTTTGGCAGAAATCAGATCAATATACCATATACAGATAAATAAAGAATGTCGTGTTATAGCAATAGAGCCGAATCGAGTTGATTTTACATTTATCGATAAAGGCGGCGCAAAATGGCAGGCGGAGGTCAAGTGTCCATCTTATATTAAAGAACTAGCCGAGAGCGGTCTTTCTAAAAAAGTGTTTCTTGAAAGAAAGCAGAAACCAAAATACATTCGTGGCGAAAGTTTTTCTTTTAACTTTATTCCTGCTTATGTTGATTCTATTTCACGCACCCTTCCCCAATTCGAAAATGAGCAAAATAATTTATTGATTATTAGCGACAACCGGAGGATTAATTTAATCCACGATCCGTATTTCAAACTCAATGTCAAGAGTGAATCTTCTAAATTAGATACGGGCGGCAAGTTATCTTCGGTTATGCTCATTCATGTGGAATGTAATATCGATGGCCATATATTGTACAAAGACAATTTGACTACGCTAACTAAAGGTCCCAATTTATAAGAAGCCAGTCAAAACTTCTCCGGAAATTTGTTATACTAAATCTGCTATGCCGATAGAAAATGTAATATGAAAATTTTTACGAGCGCTCGGGACTGGTACGGGAAAAATGAGCGGCCGATATCTTCGATATCGCTGGTCGCCGGGTTCGTTTTTGAAGCAGTCAGCTTAAAGCACATAGACCGATTCTGGGAAAACGTCTGGGTAGCCGCGCATTTTTTTATTATCGCCGTGCTTATTATACTGGTCAATTTTCACGAGAATACGGGCGCGGACCTGCCTGCCGGCAGGCAGGACCATAAAGACGCGGCAAAGTTCCATTTTTGGTATCTTACTTTTCTGCAGGGTTTTTTCGGCGGATTATTTTCAACTTTTCTGGTCTTCTATTTCAGGAGTGCAACATTCGCCGTTTCCTGGCCTTTCCTTTTTCTTCTTGCAATTGCGTTTTTTGCCAATGAGCCGTTCAAAAAGCATTA
>CAZXFC010000019.1:20550-21014 GCA_964640425.1 uncultured Candidatus Saccharibacteria bacterium
TTTTGTGGTTTACAACTTTTTCTGTTTCCTTGCTTTTCCTGCTGGTCTTTTTTTTTTTGTCTTTGTTCCTTTTCCTCATCTATATCGTGCCGGTGTTTTTCAGCCGCATCGGAACCGATGTGTTTTTGGTCAGCGGGCTCGCAAGCCTGGCGGTAATGCTGTTTTTTATTTTTGCGATAGGTTTTTTTGCAAAAGAAAAATTCAAGCAAAGCGGAAATTTTCTCGCGTTTGCCATCATAGGAATTTATTTTATCGTAAATGCTTTATATTTTTTAAATATTATTCCCCCAATACCGCTCTCGCTTACTGATGCCGGGATTTATCATTCGCTCGCTCGGGACGGCGACGGATACGTTGTGAAGGGGGAAATTAAGTCTTTACAAAGCGTTTTTGCGCTAGCCGAGGATTTTCACTGGGTTCCGGGAAGTCCGGTTTACGCGTACAGTGCGATATATTCTCCGGCA
>CAZXFC010000020.1:0-19967 GCA_964640425.1 uncultured Candidatus Saccharibacteria bacterium
GAAAAATCGCAGGAGAGATTTTGCGCAGGCAGACTGCTTAATTGACCATTAAACCTCTTTCAAGTATAGCATATATACATATAATTGTCAACGCAACACGGCAAAAACCCTTAAAAAATAAGGGTTTTTCAGTTCAAGTGCTATTTTATTCTCCTGCGATCCCTTCTCCCGAAACGTCGCCGTCGGTGGTGGCTTCGGCGACGGTTTCGCCGGAGCGGGAGCGGATATCTATTTTGTATCCCGTGAGTTTTGCGGCAAGACGGACATTTTGGCCGCCTTTGCCTATCGCAAGCGAGAGCTGGTCTTCGGCAACCGTAACCTTTGCGTGCTTTCTTTCTTCGTCGATATCGACTTCCAAAATTTTTGCCGGGGAGAGCGAAGCCGAAATATATTTGTCGGGATTGTCGTTGTAGGGGATTATGTCGATTTTTTCGCCTCCTAATTCGGCGATGACGGTGCTTACACGCACTCCTTTTTGCCCGACGCACGAGCCGACCGGGTCGATATTAGCTTCATTTGAGGATACCGCTATCTTTGTCCTAGAACCGGCCTCACGGGCGATATTTTTTATTTCAACTACACCAGAGGCGATTTCAGGCACTTCTATTTCAAATAATTTTGCCACAAATTTCGGGTGTGAGCGCGACAGATATATAGAAGGGCCGCGCTGGCTTTTGTCGACTGTGAGCAAAAGCGCTTTTATGCGTTCCCCGACGCGGTATCTTTCTCCGCGGACTTGTTCATCGGGGGGCAAAAGACCTATTGAGCGCGTTAAGTCCAAAAATACGAACCGCCCTTCTATTCTTTGCACTATTCCGCTGACTATTTCGCCTTCACGGCCGGAGAATTCATCATAAATGGCGTCTCGCTCGGCTTCGCGGATGCGCTGTAAAATAACCTGTTTTGCAGTCTGCGCGGCAATGCGCCCGTAATCTTCTTTTGTTTCCAGCGGGAAAATAATTTCGTCACCCGGTTTTGATCCCTTTTTCATTTTTTTGGCTTCGGCGATCATAATGTGCCGGTCGGGGTTGAATCGCACTTTCTTTATTTCTCCGTCTTCTCCTGTATTTTCCGCGCCATATACTTCGTGCGCGGATTCCCTGGCCTCGCGCGCGGCTTCTCTGGCTTCTTCGCGCTCGTTTTTGTATTCGGAAACGTAAGTGTCTCCCGCGGCTTCGCGGGCAGCCTCTTCGGCGGCTATTTCCTCCTCGGACTTTATCATTGATTCGTCAACGACGGTCTTAACCTGCCAAAAAGAGGCTTCGCCGGTAGAAGTATCGAATTTTGACCTTACAATTTGGGTCTTTTTGCCATAATCTTTCTTGTAAGCCGCGGCGAGAGCCATTTCGATTGTTTCGATGATTTTTTCCTTGGAAATACCCTTGTCCTGGGCCAATTGGTCGAGAGCGGAGTTTAAAGTTTTTAGGTCTAACATAATTAGTTAAATGGTTAAGTTGTTAAATGGTCCCAATTTACTATTTTAACATCAAATAAGAAATTGAGGATCCGCGACTTTCAGTCGGGATTTAATGGTTAATTAAACAAAAAATCCATCATAATGATGGACTTACTACTTAAGCTTAGCGCAAAGCAACACAGATGTCAAGCTTACCTACCGGGGGCTGGCTTTGTTTGACCCTGTGGTTGCCTATGCTACAATCTCAGCCAGAATTTCTTTATTAAATTGGAGGTTTAAAATGGCTAAAAGATCTTTTGATTATTCCAAGCTTGTGGATGCTTGCGGTCTTGATCATAGGCACGGAGACGAGCGGGAAATAAATAACAAAACTCTTCACTTTTTAAGCCAAAATTTTTCCGCAACAAAGGCTGAATTTTCCGAAATACTAAAAAAGGCCTCTAAAGAAGTAAAAAATATGCCGCTGGCCAAATACAGGGAGAAAGAGCATTTTCAAGCTGCGTGGCAACTGTCAAATTTGCCGCCTCTTGGCGAGAAATGGGATTATCTTTCGTGCGCGGATCCGGAAAAAACCGGCATTCTATGCGGGACAAGTCCGCAGGATATGGTCTTATTGAACGAAGAATATTTCAATCCGTTCGAAATTTTTGGCCGCGGGAGTATTTGGGGTGAAAATTTGCGCCATTTATATTTTTCCATTCTATGGTGGAGTGAGGCTGTTTCGGCGGTTTGGGCGGGGATTATTATAAAAGATCTAATCCGCTGTTTTCAAAAAAAATCGCTATTGGCTCTTTCGGCCGGGGAAACCGCGTTTTTGGGCGATGGTCTCTCGGGGAAAATCGATGAAAATGAGCCCCTAGGCAAAGCGCTTGAGCTTCCAATAAGCGGAGAAGAGGCGAGGGATTTTGCCAAATTATGCCATAAAGCGGCTTTGGGTTCGGTCTCTTGCGGGGTCGGAACCGGAGATGTTTTTAAAGAATGGCTCCGGAATGCGAATATCGGTGATTTGGAAAAACACGGTTTGAGTTTTCTCCAGGCTGAAAGTTTGCTTTCCGCCGGTAGCCGGCGGATGCCGGAACTCGAGATCGAGCTTTACTGGAATCAAAACACCGGATCTTATCAATTTGTTTGCCTGATCGAGAATCGCGACGCGCATGGATTTAAGCATGCCGAGTCGCAAATACCGGTAAAGATCCTGTTTGATGTATTTAAAAACGCTTCATCCGGCGCAAAAGAGGATCTTATCCGCCTTTGTATCCGTGGCGGACAGGACAAAGCAGAAGGCCTTTTATCCAAAGCGTTGATCACACATTGTGATTAATGCTTTTTTCTTATGCTATAATGCGGTATATATGGAAAGCAAATGGCATGACAGCATAAATTTGAATAAGATCTGCGGCAAATATAGGGTCAGCCTTTGGCAGTGTCCGCAATTTTTATTTTTGGTCATGGGCGTTGTGATAATTCTGGCAATGCTGACGGCTTATATCGTTGCGAGCAAATACCAGGAGCCGGAACTCGCCGCGCTTTCGGTGCTCATACTGACTGGCGTTCTTTTTGTGGTTGGACATATGATTGTCTCGGCATTTGAAAAAGTTGCCATAGCGTCGCTCTCCAAATCGCAGTTTATTAGCATCATGTCGCACCAGTTAAGGAGTCCGCTTTCGGGAGTAAAATGGCAACTGAATATGATGCTTGCCGAAGATCCGGCAAAATCGGGCATGTCCGATGAGTCGCGCGGTTTTCTTGACGCGATATATGAACAGAATGAACGCATGATACGCGCGGTGAACGATCTTTTGGAGGTAAATCGCATTGACGACGGAGATCTTGTTTTGCGCCCGACGCTTTTCTCGCTTTATACGCTTGCGAATCGTGTTACGGCTGAATATGATAAATATTCTTCGGCAAACAACGCAAAAGTCAGCGTATTTGCGCAACAGGATTTGCCGATGGTATACGCCGACGAGGAACGCATAAAAAGGGTAATGGAACATTTGATAGACAATGCGGTCCGATACGGCATCGACAAAGGAGATGTGACCGTAAGCATGGAAAAAAAGAATGACAGCGTGATTTGCAAGGTTTCGGATCAGGGGGCCGGCATAGGGGATGAAGACAAAGAGCGGGTATTTGATAAATTTTTCCGTTCGGCTGATGCTACCCGGTATCAGACCGAAGGTAATGGAGTTGGCTTGTATATATCAAAATCGATAATCAAATTGTCCGGCGGAGAAATGGGATTTTCTTCCGCGGTTGGCAAGGGGTCGACATTTTGGTTTGTACTGCCGATTAAAAGTAACAAAAAATAAATGAAAAAAATACTGTTCGTCGAAGATGAAGAATCTTTGCAAAAGTCGATGGGCACAATGCTTGAAAAACAAGGTTATCAGGTATTTCGATCTTTGGACGGCGAATCCGGACTTGTTTTAGCAAGAAAAGAACTGCCGGACCTTATTCTCTTGGATTTGATACTGCCGAAAAAGAACGGCTTTGAGGTGTTGTCTGAGCTTAAAGCGGATCCGGCAACAAAAAATATCCCGATAATTGTTTTGACTAATCTCGAAGGTTCAGCGGATGTGGAGCGGGCGCTTACTTCGGGTGCAACGACTTACTTGGTGAAAGCCAATTACACATTGCAGGACATCATTGCCAAGATCGAAGGAGTGCTTAGCCATACGAGCTAAATTCGATTGGAACGAATCCCGTTAGAAATCGCGGACGCATGATGAATATAAATTATTTAACAAAAAGCATGATTTTTATTAATAAAAATTTTAGACAACGACGGCTTAACGCGTCTGCGTCCTATTTCTAACGGGATGAAAATAGAACAGCAACAATTTAAAGCTTTCTTGTTGGACTCCGAGCTTGTCAGCGCATCCGATGTGGAGAAGGCGGAAAAAGAAGCAAAAGCCGGCAGAAAAAAACTTGACGAGGTTTTGCTTGCTCAGAAAAAAATAACCGATGCGGATATCGCCCGCATAAAAGCTTATATTTTGGGGATCCCTTTCGTGAATCTTGAGTCGGAAAAGATTGACCCAAAGGTGCTCTCGATAATTCCGGAGCCTATTGCCAAAAAAAATAACATCATTGCGTTCAAAAAGAACGCTTCGCTGTTGGAGGTTGCCATGCTGGACCCGGAGGATCTTGAAACCATTGAATTCATAAAGAAAAAATCAGATCTGAAAATATTGCCGAGGCTTACCAATGTCGCTTCGATGAAGCACGTTCTCTCGCAATACCAAAAAAGCCTGGAAGCGGAGTTCGGAGACATCATCAAAAGCGAAGGAGAGAAGACTTTGCTGGCGGTTGCGCAAAGCGAAGGAAAAGAGATAAGCGAAGAAGACCTCAAAAAGATTGCCGAAGATCTTCCGATAATTAAAATAGTCGATACGCTGATGCGGCATGCTATTTTGGGCCAGGCTTCGGACATTCATATTGAGCCGATGGAAAAAGAAGTGCTCGTGCGTTACCGTATTGACGGCATCTTGCACGACGCCATGGTTCTGCCCGCGCAAGTAGCTTCGGGAATAGTCGCCCGCATAAAAGTGCTTTCAAACCTCAAGCTAGACGAGCATCGTCTCCCGCAGGACGGGCGCTTTAAAATAGAGACCAGCGAATACAAAATCTCTTTCCGTGTTTCCGTGCTTCCTGTTTTTGACGGAGAAAAAATAGTCATGAGGCTGCTTCCCGAAAGCGCCAAAGGATTTACTTTTGAAGAATTAAATTTTCACGGCGAAGACCTGGAGAGGCTCCACAAATATATTAAAAGGCCCATTGGCATGATATTGGCTACGGGCCCGACAGGTTCCGGAAAAACAACCACGCTTTATACGGCAATTTCTTTACTCAATACTCCGGGAGTGAATATTTCGACCATTGAAGATCCTATTGAATATAGAATGCCCCGCGTAAACCAGACGCAGGTGCGCCCGGATATCGGTTTTTCCTTTGCCAATGGCATGAGGACGCTTGTTCGCCAGGATCCCGATATAATAATGGTGGGAGAAATTCGCGATGAGGAGACGGCCGGGCTTGCCATAAATGCCGCGCTTACCGGACACCTGGTGCTCTCAACACTGCATACGAATTCAGCGGCCGGAGCTTTGCCGAGACTTCTCGACATGCACATTGAGCCGTTTTTAATAGTTTCCACGGTGAACGCGATAATCGCTCAAAGGCTCGTGCGAAAGCTTTATAAGGAGAATACTGAATACAAATTGTCGGATGCTGAATTCAAAGAGCTTTCCAAGGAAGTGGATTTAGACCGAGTACTCGATTTTTTAAAAAAAGAAAAGATCGTCTCCCCGAAAACCGACTGGAAAGATATTAAATTTTACAAAGCGAAACCTTCAAGCGAATCGCCCGACGGATATTCGGGCCGTGTCGGAATACACGAGGTTATGGAGATGACTCTGACGATAAAAAATTTGGTAATGCAGAACGCGACCGCCGACCAGATCGAAAAGCAGGCGAAATCCGAAGGCATGATGACAATGCTCGAAGACGGCATCTTCAAATGCGTCCAGGGACTCACAACCATCGAAGAAGTCCTCCGCGTCACAAGGGAGTAGTTTGTGTTAAAATTAAATAATGGCGCAATACCATTATAAAGCGAGGGATTCGGCTGGAGCGGATGTTGAGGGAAATAGGGAAGCGAAAGACCAATATGAGCTTGCCAAAACTCTACGCGCAGAGGGGTTTTCGCCTACGTATGTTGTTGATGCCGCAAAGAAGAAAGGAGGATTATTCGCTAAAAAGTTCAAGCTTGGCGACTATATTCCTTCGTTTCTGAAGCGCGTAAAACTGGAAGAAAAAATGAATTTTGCCAGGAACACCGCGGTCATGGTCGGCGCGGGTTTGGCGCTTACAAAAGCGCTGGAAGTCATGGTTCGCCAGACTGAAAATGAAAAATTTAAAGAGATCATTCGTTCTCTGGTGGAGACCATCAAGCGCGGCAAGACATTTGCGGACGCGCTGGGCCAATTTCCGTCGGTTTTCCCGAAATATTTCCAGGAAATGGTGCGCGCCGGCGAGAAATCCGGAAAATTGGAGGAATCACTGAAACTCGTGGCCATGCAATTGAAAAAAGATTATACTTTGCGGCGCAAAGTGCGGAGCGCCATGATTTACCCGGCGATAGTCATGGTCGCGATGGTGGGTATAGGGATATTGATGCTCATTTACGTAGTGCCCACCCTGGTGGAGACATTCAGCGAGCTGAATGTCGACCTGCCGCTTTCCACGCGGGTCGTTGTTTTTCTCAGCCAATCACTGCTTCAAAGCGGCATCTTTGTCGGGCTAGGAGCTATTTTAATAGGTTACGGCGCGTACAGATTTTTTAAAACCGCGCAGGGTAAAAATTATCTTGATTGGGGTTTTATACATGCGCCCATTATAAAAGGCATTAATAAAAAATTTAACGCGGCCCGCACTTGCCGGACGTTATCGTCGCTTCTTTCTTCGGGGGTTGATGTTTTGGAGGCGCTTTCAATTACAAAAGGGGTTTTGCAGAATCATTATTATCAGGACGTTCTTGATGACGCGCGGGAGCGCATTCAAAAAGGGGAAACTATTTCAAAATCGTTTCTGAGCGCGGATACGGTCTTCCCTCCATTGATGGGAGAAATGATGGCTGTGGGCGAGGAAACCGGCGAACTCTCGCATATGCTTTTGCGGCTCGCGATCTTCTATGAAACTGAGGTCACGGCCGCGACAAAAGATCTTTCAACTGTCGTGGAGCCATTGATGATGATAGTTATCGGCGCGGTTGTCGGCTTTTTCGCTATATCGATGATCTCGCCGATGTATAACTTAGTCGGCGCATTCTAAAAAGGAACGTATGAACAGTAAAAAAGGCATAACGCTTCTCGAACTTATAATAGCCCTTGCAATAATAGCTTTGGTGGCGGTTCTCATCGGCGGGGTGTTTTCTTCTTTTCGCACAAATAATGTTCTCACAACGGCCGATTCCATAGTAGTGGGGCTTTTGCGCGATGCGCGGGGCAGGACTCTGGCTAGCGAATCAAATTCCAATTACGGCGTTCATTTTGTGAATACGAAGGCAGGAGTATGTAAAGGTGACAGTTACAACGCGGCCTCTTCAACGAACGAGGCAGATTTACTGCGATTCGATAGGGAGATTTCTTCCATTAATCTTACCGGCGGCGCGAGCGACGTTGTTTTTACGAGACTTTACGGCACTACTACGGCTTCGGGCACGATCACTTTAAGGCCCAAAAGCGACACATCTAAAACGCGCGACATAAGCATACTTTCAACAGGCGGGATCCAGTGAATAAGCTTAAGATGTGTTAAAATATATCCGATGGGCAAATCCAACAAAATCGCCGGTTTTGGAGTGATAGAAATTTTGGTCGCCGCAGCGGTCATCGGCACGGTTATATTTTCACTTTTTAATGTTTTTGTGCTTGCCGACCGCCTTTCGGAGGAAGCCGGAGACAAGATACGGGCCAATTTTTTGGCGGAAGAAGCTTTGGAGGTTGTGAGGTACTTGCGCGACAGAAGCTGGGAGGACAACATATCCAATTTAAATACCGGGACGAGTTATTATCTTGCTTTTTCCGGCGCGACGTCGCGCTGGAGCATCGGTACGTCCAACCCCGGCTTGATAGACGGGCTTTTTACGCGGACGGTTACAGTTGAGAACGTGTCCAGGGATTCAAACGACGATATAGTATTGGCGGGGGGCACAGATGATCCGAAAACAAAAAAGATCAATGTTACTGTTTCTTGGACCGAGCGCGGCGCCCCGCAATCTTTGATGCTCTCTATTTACTTAACTGATATTTATCTAAATTAATGAAAAAAGGATATTCGTTGCTTGAGGTGGTGGTTTATCTGGCTCTTTTCGCGCTGGTCGGGGTTGCGGCCGTAGAGGCGACGTTTTCGGTTTACAAAGCCTACGGCAGGACGCGCGTCGAAAGAAAACTTAATTTAAACGGAGACATTGCCATGGAAACTCTAATACGAAGCATCCGTGATGCCACAAGCACTGATATGAGTGTAAGCATGTTCGGCGCAAGCCCCGGGACGCTTTCAGTCGGCGGAAAAACTTTTTCCGTCAATGGCGCTTCAAATGATCTTCAAATAAATGATGATTCTGGCACGGCCAACATCACTTCTGATGCGAGCGTTATAAATTTTGTTTTGTACCGCGATGCCACAACCACTTCCGAAGTGATAAAAGTGGAGTTGACGCTATCAGCGGGCCAGGGGTCGTTCACCAAAACAAAAAATTTTTACGGAAGCGCGGTATTAAGGGGAAAATATTAAAATGAGAGGAGAAAAAAATAAAAATTTAAAACACCTCCCCTTAATCCCCTCCTTACCAAGGAGGGGAAGGGGGTGGTCGGGGCAGGCGGCATTAATGGCGGTAATATTCATGCTCGCCATAATGCTGACGGCTATTTTCGGCGTTGTCGCGCTTTCATTGAAAGAGGCCAGAGTTGCGGGCGAAAACACAAAATCGAGAAACTCTTTTTTTACCGAGGAATCCGGAATAGACGACGCATTATACCGCCTTATGCGCGGTAAAAATATCTCAAACTCCTATAGTATCTCGCTCAACGGCAATACGGCGGATATCGAAATAACGGTCGTTTCTCCCAGCGAGAGACGGATAGATTCCACGGGAAATGCGTCCGGCTCCGTACGCAAATCAACCGTGTCCCTCATAACCGGCTCCGATAACGTAAATTTTTATTATGGACTTCAGATCGGCGATGGCGGATTGGACATGTCCAATAATGCGCAAATTAACGGCAATGTATATTCCAATGGCAGTATAACCGCATCCGGCGGCTCGATTATCACCGGAGACGCAACCGTGGCCGGCGGCATATTTTCTACGCCCAGCGTAGAGTGGGCGTCTCAAAATTCAGATTTCTTTTTTGCGACAGCATCCGCCAACAGGGATGTTGCGCAGTCTTTTACGGCTAACGCCTCCGATAAATTAAATAAAGTGTCAGTTTTTTTGGGCAAGGTCGGAAGCCCGTCGGGGAATATTACTTTAAAGATAGCTAACGATAATGGAGGGAAACCCAATACGGGCAATATCGCGAGTGCGGCAATACCAAATTCATCAGTCGGCGCAACACCTTCCTGGGTAAGCGTGTCATTTTCTTCGCCTCCGAACCTGACAAGCGGCGCAAAATATTGGATAGTTCTTGATTATGGTTCGAACTCAACGGTTAATTATTGGAATTGGCGAATGGATTCTACGGATGGTTATGCGGACAACACCGGAAAATATACGTCCAATTGCTGTGCCGGCAATCCGACATGGTCAAATGCCGGTGGCGACTTTGATTTTCGCGTTTGGATAGGCGGCGTGAACACAAAAATTGACGGTGCCACGATCGGAAACTCCACCTCGGGAACGGGAAGGGCCAATCTTTTTATAAACACGACCGTGCACGGTTCTGCCTGCCCGAATCAGTATTGCGTCGTTGAAAATCCGGCCAGAGAAGAATTGCCCATATCGGACGGGGTAATCCAGGATTGGAAAGATGCCGCAGCGGCGGGCGGGATCTGCGCGCCGCCTATTTGCGACAGTTTAGGAAATTTAAATTTAGACAACGGCGCAACTTTAACTTTGGGACCGATAAAGATAATCGGAACAATGGACATGAATAATAACGCCATTTTAACCGTTACCGGAACGATTTGGATTGTCGGCGATGTTGATATTTCAAACGGTTCCATTGTGAAGCTGGCAAGCAGTTACGGAACAAAATCCGGCGTGCTTATCACTGACGGCATAGCCGATATACACAACGGCGCGATCTTTCAAGGTTCCGGGCAGGCGGAAAGCTATGTAATGCTGCTTAGTACGAAAAACGCGCCGACCACGGATGTTATCGAGGTGGATAACGGGTCAACCGGAATTATTTACTATGCCGCAAACGGGCGAATTCGTTTTCACAACAACGCGTTCGCAAAGGAAGCAACGGCATACGGGATTGATATGGATAATAACTCAGTCATAACTTATGAGTCCGGCTTGGCCAACGTAAATTTTGCCTCCGGGCCGTCCGGAGGATGGGATATTAAAGCCTGGCAGGAAATAATTCCTTAATTATGAAGATTCCCAACTTATTAAGATTCCCGATTTACGCTTTCGATCTCTCCGATCGATCCTACAAATATTTATTGTTAAGGGCGGTAAAAGGGGTAGTCGAGGTTCAGGATTTCGGCGAAGGAGAGATACAAAAAGGAATTATGGAAAAAGGGGAGATCATCAAGCCCGATCTGTTGGTCTCTCTATTGAAAAATATTATTTCGGCAAAGAAAATAAAATATGTCGCGCTTGCCTTGCCGGAAGAAAAAGGTTTTTTGCGTACAGTGAGGCTTATCGGAGTAAAAGAAAACGAAATCCGCCAGGCCCTGGAACTTCAGCTTGAAGACCACGTGCCGCTCCCCGCCGCCGAGGTGTCTTTTAATTATTCTCTTGGAGGAAAAGGGAAGGATTATATAGATGTAATATTAGAAGCATTCCCGAAAGCGATAATCGAGTCTTACTTGGATATTTTTTATCAGGCCGGAGCCTTGCCGATTTACATCGAGTCGGAGCTCAACGCGGCTTTGCGTTCGATAGTGCCAGCCGGTTTCAAAAAAGCCACCATGCTAATCGACTGGGGGTGGACGCGCACCAGTTTTTCCATAGTCGAAGCCGGCACACTGCGCTTTGCAACCACTATTTCAATCGGAGGCTCCGCCTTGGATGAAGCAATAGCAAAAAACTTGAATGTAAATCTTGCGAAGGCGGGTGATCTGAAAAAGGAGAAGGGATTTTTAAAAAAGAAAGGCGCCGAAGACGTTTTTGAAGCTATTTTGCCCGTAGTCAACTCGGTAAGGGATGAAGCCGCGAAATATATAGATTATTGGCAGACGCATTCGGAAAGGAAAGAGGCTCCGGAAAAAGTATATCTGTACGGGGGCGAAGCCAATCTTTTGGGCTTGCCGGAATATTTGATGGGTGAGCTCGGGATAGAGGTTTCTATGGCAGACCCATGGGTCAATGTGGTTTTTCCCGGAAAATATTTGCCGGAAATAGAGTGGAAAGATTCGATACGCTATACTACTCCGGTGGGCCTCTCGTTAAACGCGACCAAAGAAGAAGAAACACTATGATGTTGCTTACGGAAAAATACGAAAAGATGCTTAAAAGGGAGAAAATTTACAAACTTTTATCCGCATTCCTTATTTTGCTTTCCGCGGCCGCCGCTATTTGGATAATTTGCCTTCTGCCTTCGTATTTTACGGTCATTTTTTCAAAGGGCGAGATATTGAGAAGGGTCGAGGTTGAAGAAGCGATTTTGGCAAGGCGAAAATCGGACAAACTCGAGGCGGAAACCGCGGCCATTAACAAAACGATTGCGGATTATGAAAGAAACGAAGCCAATAGGCGCTCTTTTTCCGATTTGCTAATCAGCATATTTCGGGCTTCGCCCGACGAGATCAATATCGAGAATATTTCTTTATCAAAGAACAAGGACGGTACTTTTATGATCACCCTGCAGGGAGGCGCCTCTACGAGAGGAGATCTTATATCGTATGTTTCCATATTGCAGAAAATACCCGCATTTTCCGAAGTGCGTTCTCCCGTAAGCAATCTTCTGGAGGAATCAAATCCAAAATTCAATATCGTGCTCAATATTAAACCTGAAGTGTATAAATTATGAGCGCGTTAAAAAAATCATCACTTGTATTTTTGGGGAATATCATGCTTTTCCTGGCTCTTGGTTTCGGCGGCTGGTTTTTGGTTACAAAAATAAGCGCGGAGAGCGCGGAAACGGCCGCCGCGTCAGCCCACATTGCTCTCCTGCAGGAAAAAGAGCGCGAATTTGACGAATCAAGCTCCAATCTGACGAAATATGACGCAAAGATACAAAGATTGAACAGGGTATTTTTGACAGAGTCCACATTTGTTGAGTTTTTGAAGACAATGGAGGGGCTGGCAAAAAAAGCCGGAGTGGAATTCAAAGCCGTAAACGCCGCGCTTCCCACCGCCGCGAATGATAAAGCTGTTTTGACTTTTACATTGGAAGGGCGCACCGCTGAGCTGGTTAGATTTTTTATTCTTTTGGACCATGTGCCGTATTCGGGAGTTGTCGGGCAAATGCAGTGGGTTCGGCAGGGCAAAGGATCGGAGACCGTTAAAGTTTCGGCGGATTATACGATATTTAACTATGCAAAATAATATGAAATTGAAATTTAATGTTCATTTGCGATTGCCCCGTCCGCATTTCAGAGAGATAAAAAAGATCTGGGTCGCGGAAGTTTTCGTTGCCGGAGCGTTGCTATTGGCGCTATTGGCGTGGGACGGCCTGGTATATTATGAAATATTAAAGACCACCGGTAATGCCGAGTCCGAGCCCGACAAAAGTAAAATAGTCGCATTGAAAAAAGTTAACCTTGAAGCCGCGACAAAAAAGATAGATTCTTACGAAGAATTTCTAAATAACCCCAATTTTACTTTTTGATTGTCCCCCCGCGAGGAATCGAACCTCGATATCCGGCTTAGAAGTCCGGAGTTCTGTCCATTGAACTACGAGGGGAATTATTCTCGTAACGCAATTTATAATACCCATTTTTTGTTCATTTTTCAAGAAACCCCGCTTTTGGCGGGGTTTCGGTTATTCGTTCTTTATTTTGAGTTTTTGAATTTTAGTTTTGTCGAGTTTGGGAAGGCGGATGGAAAGGAGGCCGTTTTTGATCGTTGCTTCGGATTCGTCGGGATCTATTTCCTGAGGAAGAAGTATGGATCGTGAAAAGGCGCCCCAGTAGAGCTCCTGGTAAAAATAATCGCTTCCCACGACCTCTTTTGCTTTCTCGCGTCTGCCGGATATGGTGATGTTGTCTTGCGAAATGGAGACATCCAGGTCTTCCGGCTTTACGCCCGCCACTATGGATTGCACCACGATTTCATCAGGCGTCTGCCAGACATCCACCGTAAGCTGGGCCTCCTCTTCGGTTTCAACCGCGGCCGGGAGAACGCGTGAAGACCCCAAATTTGCCGGTTTCAGGTGTACAGGGTCTCTTGTTTCGTCTATTTTTACGCTTCCCGTAAGTCTTTCGAAAAATGAACGTTTTTCCATCCCGTTAGAAGCAGATCGCGATCAGATAACCGCAATCTACATTATTAACCGATAATAATTCACTTAAATTCATATATTTATAATAGCATACTTTGGCGATTGCGGGCTTCTAACGGGATCCATGGATTACCTTAAAATACGTCTGGCCCGCTCAAATAAAAGCAGTCCTGCTATCGCCCCCAGAAGCACAAGCAAAGTTGCGATTATTTGTCCTTGGATACCCGCAATCTTATCACTGCTATTAATTATAAAAAAATTATAGGCGGCATGCAACAAGGTACTGAAAATAATCGCCAACCCTAGTTCTTTCAGTCGCCGCTCATGGTGAAAATACGAAAATGAGAAACCTGCTCCGATAAGTATTGCCGTGGAAGCATGAAGAAGTATCGCGTTTATGAACCGGAAAGCGCTCACCAGAATGGTTTGGTTGATGCTGTATTGCAGGGAGTCGGCGATGAAAAGGACGTTTTCCATCGCGGCAAATCCCATTGCCGCGGCAACCATGTATATCATCGCGTCCACCGGTTCATCAAAGTATTTTGAGCGGAGCGCCGTAAATATTGCCGCGAGTGTTTTGCATATTTCTTCAATGAAAGCGAAGCCGAGAAGATTGATCGCCTGGAATACTCCGCCATTGTAGGCAAGAAAGTCGCGGAGAAGTCGGTTGGTCCGGAAAAGATAATTTTCAAGAAATATCGCCAGCACGACTATAATCATGCCGGCTAAGAACACTATCATTATTTCTTTTCTTGGTTCGGGGTGAGGATCCTCTCTTGCCCAGAAGCCCAGCCAGAGAACGGGCGGAATGAAACCGAGCACAAAAATGTAAAAAATACTTAATAATGTCGGACAGCCGTACAGGGCGCAGGGCCACTCAATGAGTACCGCGAACAGGAACAAAAGCAGTGTTGCCGCCGGAAAAATACCGATAATCCAAAAAAAAGATTTTTTGCTCATGGAGGTTTTACCCCGCTTGGCGGGGCCAGCTCTCAACCATTAAAATTTTCCCTTCGTTGCCGGGAAGTTCCCGCCATATTTTCTCTGTGATAAAGGGCATGAACGGATGGAGGAGCTTAAGAGAGGTTTGAAGGATTTCAAGAATAGTCCATGCGACTGAAAGCTTAATCGTTTCATCGCCGTTTCTTAATTTTTCTTTTGATGCCTCAATTATTTTATCGGCAAAATTATGCCAGAAATAATGATAAATTTTTTCTGCGGCAAGATAATATTTATGGTTTTCCATGCTTTCCGTAACTTCAGCAATGTGTTTTTGCAGCTCGTCGAGAATTTCTTGGTCTTCAGGGACGACGCGCGGTTTTTGAGAAAGATTTGAATTTTGCGTATTTATCAGCACAAAGCGCGATGCGTTCCAAATTTTATTCGCGAAATTTTTGTAACCGCGAATGCGGTCCTCGGACAGCGCAAGATCCGTTCCCGGAGTATTGCCGATTACGAGGCCTATGCGAAGAGCGTCGGTTCCATATTTTTCTGAAAGGTCCAGCGGATTTATTATATTGCCCTTGCTTTTCGACATTTTTTTACCTTTAGCGTCGTTTACAAGTCCGTGAAGGTAAACCGTATTGAATGGAATTTTTTTTGTCCGGTATAAACCGAAAATAACCATGCGCGGGATCCAGCGGAAGATCAGATCATGCCCCGTTTCCATCACATCGGTCGGATAATACTCCTGAAAATCTTTGTTATCCGGATATCCGAGCGCCAAATAAGGCCATTGGCCGGAAGAAAACCACGTGTCAAAAGTGTCCGGGTCTTTGATATATTTCGCGTTGCAATGTTCACACCGCGGCTCTTCCGCGGAAATTTTTATATCCTCGCATTTTTCAATTTCTTTTTCTCTTCCCGGAATCGGCTTGCATACGGGTTCATGAAACCATGCGGGTATCGGAATTCCCCAAACGATCTGGCGGGAAATGTTCCAATCAATGGTGTTTTCCATCCAATATAGAAATATCTTTTTATAGTTTTCAGGTATAAATTTGATTTTGCCGGATTCTACCGCTTCAACAGCCATTTTTGCGAGAGGTTTCATTTTGACAAACCACTGTTCTTTTATCTGCGGCTCGATCGCGTTTTCACATTTGTAACAAACCCTTATATTATGTTTATAATTTTCTTCCACTTTTACCAAAAGTCCTTTTTCTTTCAGCTTCTCAACTATTTTCGGTCGGGCCTCTTTTATTTTCATTCCTGCGAACTCTCCGGCGATCGGAAGCAGCTTTCCTTGCCAGTCGATAATTTGTTCTTTTTCTAAATTATGGCGTAGAGCGATTTCGAAGTCCGCCGCGTCGTGCCAGGGCGTTATCGTCATGGCGCCCGTTCCAAAAGACATGTCTATTGCCTCGTCTTTTATTACCGTAGCCGTGATCTTGCCGTTTATCCATTCGACATCCAATTTCTGTCCTTCTTTATATTCTTTGTATCTTTCGTCATCCGGATGCATGACAACATACTTGTCCCCAAATTTGGTTTCCGGGCGGGCGGTGGCGATTGTGAACGGCCCGTATTTAATATAATAGAAAGGATCGTTTTGCTCATGGAAATCAGTTTCTACATCGGAAAGCGATGTTTGGTGTTTCGCGCACCAATTGATTATGCGGTTTCCGCGGTATACGAAACCGTCATCATGCATTTGCTTGAAGGTGCGCTGGGTTTCGCGTACGATATTTTTATCCAATGTAAATTTTTCGCGCGTCCAGTCGCATGAAGCTCCCATCGCGCGAACGTCGGCTTCCATGTATTTTTTGTTTTCGAGCGTGAAAGATAAAATCTCGTCATAGAGTTGTTTTGGATCCATTCCGAATCTGGAGCGGCCTTGCTTTTCAATCTCTCTTTCATATACGATTTGCGTTTCAAAGCCGGCATGGTCTGCCCCCGGAACCCAAAGCGCCTTTTTGCCGCGCATGCGTTCGAATCTGATCATGATGTCTTCCAATGTTATAAAAAGCGCATGTCCGGCGTGGAGGTGCCCGTTGGCATTGGGCGGAGGCATAATTACAGTAAAATTTTTTTCGCGATTTATTGCTTTTTCTTCGTCTTTAATCGGCGGTAATTTGTCCGGATCAAAAAAACCGGATTCTTCCCATATCCGGTAGATATTTTCTTCGTGTTCTTTCGGCTCGTATGGTTTATCGAAAAGCGACGGCATAGAAGCAATTATGCCAATTTTCATGATTATTTACAAATAAAAAAACGTTTGCTAGTCTGTTTAAAGGAGGATTAATATAAATGGCAATTGTAACAGCATTGCAAGTATTATCTAAGCCGAGTATTCTTACCGAAGAGGATCGTCAACTTATTCGTGAAAAAGCTGAAGAATTGTTCAGAAATGCTTTCAAATCCGCCCAAGAGTCCGTCCATCGGATGGAAATAGAAATTGAATATGCCATTAAGTCAAAACACTACCAAAAGTAGTGTTTTATAATTTTAGCTGGCCATCCGCCTTGAGCGGCATCTTAGAGAATTGTTTTTTCAAAGCTTTGAAATAAGCGGCCACGGCTATCATTGAGGCGTTGTCGCCGGTGAATTGTTTTTCCGGAAGCAAGATGCCTGGGATTTTTGCGGAAAGAGCCTCTCGTAATTTGTCATTGGCGGCAACTCCTCCCCCCAAAGCCACGGTTTTCGGCTTAAATTTCTCAATCGCGTTCAATGTTTTTTTTATTAAAACATCAACTACGGCTTGTTCAAAGGACGCGGCGATATCTGCGCTCATCTTAGCATCAAGCTTTGCCAGAACCCGCATATTCGCCTGCTGGCGAATTGCTTGTCTCGCGCCGTCGCGCTGCGAATGTTCTAGTAAAGCTTGCTGCTTCGACTCGCTGATCTCGCGTATTTTATACAATACCGCGGTCTTCAAACCGGAAAAGCTAAAATTCAGATCCTTTGAATTAATCATCGGGCGGGGAAAATTGAAGGAAGTCGGACTTCCTTCACGGGCAAGTTTTGAAATCTCCGGTCCACCGGGGTAGGGAAGCGCGAGCATCCGCGCGACTTTATCAAAAGCCTCGCCCGCCGCATCATCCAAAGTTTCTCCCAGAATTTTATAATCCAAATGTTTTTTTACGAGAACCAGTTCCGTGTGGCCTCCGGAAACTATTAATGTAAGAAGGGGAAAGATATTTTTTGCGTGCCCCTCGAAGCCTTGGCGAAGCGGGGGAATTGAAAAATTGTCGCCGCGCATAAATGCCGAGTAAATATGTCCTTCGAGGTGGTTTACGGCGATCAGCGGCTTTTTCCATTTTTTTGCCAAATCTTCGGCAAAAGTTATTCCCTGCCATAGCGCCGGTTCGAGACCCGGGCCGACGGTTACCGCGACGGCATCCAACTTGGAAGCTAAGCTTCCAAGTGGAAGCTTAGCTTCCCGAAGAACGCGTTTCAACAATACCGGCAGATTTTTTTGATGCTCTCTTTTGGCAAGGTTCGGAACCACCCCGCCGAAAGGCGCATGTATTTTTACTTGCGAGGAAATGCGGCTGGAAAGAATCGAAAAATCATCCTCATTTTTTGTTTTTCGGGATTCAATGACCGCAATCGCCGTTTCATCGCAGGACGTTTCTATTGCCAGTATTTTTGTATTTTCTTTCGCGGACTTCATATATATTGTTCACATGTTATCAGTTAATCCGCGCTATTAGAAGAGCGCGATTTAATTGTCCATATGCGAATACAAATGCTTTGTAGTATAATAAAGCAAATTGTTGATGAAATTTTAATTGTTAGTTTTTAAAAAAAGACTTAACCGGTAAGTCTTTCTCTGATTGCGGCTATTTGCCGCAAAGAAAACAAATGAATGATGTTGCTGTCTTGTATGAAGACAAAAATCATTTCGCCCCGCTGGGCAATTTTTTGTACATCGGTCATCACAATTTTTTTGTCGATGGCGAGGTCCGCTTCACGGAAATAGATGCTTATTTCCATTTGCCCTCCTTCTAATCTAAAACGATTGTAACCTTTTTGTTGGTTTTTTCAAGGGAATTTAACTTATCCACACTTTCAAGCTCGCGCAAAAAAAACAAGCTACTATTAACATATGCGCACTAAACTATTTTTAATACCTTCTCTTTTCTGTCTCATTTTAGCCGCCGGCTTATTTTTCTTCTCCCAAACCCAATCCAAAGCCCAGACCGGTACTACTTTTTTCGCCTCTCCCGGAGACAATTTAGCTTCCAAAATTTCTCTCCTTAATCCCGGAGACACGCTCGTGCTAAGGGATGGAACATATTCGCCTGTTAGCATTGTTTGCGGCTCCAATGCAGTCAGCGGTACTGCTAGCGCGCCGATCACGATCAAGGCGGAAAATGAGAGGCAGGCACATTTGTACAATTCGGGAATTACACCACTTCGAATTTCAAACTGTTCAAATTATAACGTTGAAGGCCTGCGCCTTTCAAACTCCCAAAATTTAAATGAGAAGTCTTGGGGGGGCGCTTTCTATCTTGAGAATGGTAGTCGCGTCAATGTTCGCCGTCTATTGGCTCATAATCAAAATACGTGTGCAAACGACCAGTTAATCACCATCAGAAATTCAACAAATGTTCTTGTGGAAGAAAATGAACTCTATAATTTCGGTCGGCATGGTGTGTCGATTGTTGGCGGAGCCGATAACATAATCAGAAGAAATTATGCCAATTCGAGGGGGGTCGTAGCTGAGTGTGGCCAAGATGCGTGCGGCAGCGAAGCATTCAGCGCTTATCCTTCAACGAATGCTGTTTTTGAAAACAATATCAGCGAACATAATTATTCTCACTATGAGACGATAACAAGCGGGTTTAGCGCCCAATCACGCGACAATAAGGTTTTCGGCAATATTGCATTAAATAATTCTTTGGAGGTTAGCCCCCCCACAACTGCTCATTTCGGCGGATATAGCTATGGAAATGGCGAAGGCCAAATGTCTATTAATAGTATATTTGAAAATAATGTTTCGGTAGGCGCCCGCGATGGGAAGGCACTTTGGGCACGAAATGCACGTGATTTTCTGTTTAAAAATATTACAGTCATCGATTCTGACTCCGGCGGAACGCAGATTGATTTTCATTCGCAGTCTGGATTTGACTGCTGTGCTCCGTTTTCTACGACCTTGGAAAATGTTTTGATTGTCAATTCGCCTCCGGGAATAGAAATTATAGATTTCATAGCGCCTACTTTGGTCTCTGTTAAAAACACCAATATCTTTAATAGCTTTCCGGCAATTTCGGGAGCTCTCGACTCGGGAAGTGTTACCAATACAGACCCCAACCTCGGCTCCTGTAAACTTTGGATTCCCGACAACTCTCCCATGAAAGGCGCCGGAACCAACGGCGCCGACATCGGAGCCAACATCCTCTATACTTACGAAAACGGAGTTCTCACTAATAAACCCCTTTGGAACCCGCAAACCGGAGAATTTCCACATGGAGCCATAGTTC
>CAZXFC010000021.1:0-2055 GCA_964640425.1 uncultured Candidatus Saccharibacteria bacterium
GTGATAGGAATTTATTTCATCGTCCTGCAAAAAAGCTCGGTAGGCACAGTTATTTATATAATCGCAACCGGAAATGTTACGATACAGGGCCTTTGGGAAATTATTCATGTCTATACGCGCGTTTTAAGGAACATTGTGGCCAGCGAAAGAATGAAGGACCTTCTAAATGAACCTATCGAGGTCGCGGACAAATTCAAGGGCACAGTACCCGTGGAAATAAAAGGAATATTAAAACTTACCCCGCCGGCATTAGTAAAGCTGAGCGCCCGGAGAAATGATAGCGATAGTGGGAAAAAGCGGTTCGGGTAAAACAACTGCTATTAAATTGCTGGCACGCATGTATGACATAACCGAGGGCGGAATATTGCTCGACGGCCAAGATATCAAAACGCTGGATCGCCGCTGGTATCGCAGGCTTTTCGCCGTCGTTCAGCAAGACGTAGATATTTTTGACGCAAGCCTGCTGGAGAACATCACTTACTCGAACAGGTCGGCATCGATGGAGGATGTGATAAATGCTCTCGAAGCAGCGCACTTAAGCGACGTTGTGGAAAATAAAGGCCGTTTCCCAAATGGAATAAACACTCAAGTCGGCGAACGCGGCGTCAGGCTTTCCGGCGGCGAGCGCCAAAGAGTCGGAATAGCGAGAGCCTATCTTGCTCTTTTGGGCGGAGCGCGCATTCTGATATTAGACGAAGCCACATCAAGCCTTGATAGTGAGGCTGAACGCGCAATTCAGGAGATGATCGACCGATTAAGAAGTAAACTGCATATTTCGATCGTGGCGATTGCACACCGGCTCTCCACAATACAAAAAGCCGATAAAATAAATGTTCTTGAAGACGGAAAAATCATCGAACATGGAACTCATGAAAAATTGATCATTCAAAACGGATTGTACGCGAAATTAGTCAGCCTTCAAAAGCTAGGCGAACTTCGTGATTAATCCTTAAATTCAAAAACCGTTCCGGCCCAGGAACGGTTTTTCTTTTCTTCATTTCACAAAAACTTTCAGGGTTTTTTGTGTTTGGTTGCCGAAGCGGTCGCGAACGGAAATACCAAGCTCGTGCGAACCCGGCGAAAGCGGAACAATGCCCTCGAAAATGCCTTTTTCATCGGCAAAAAATTCGCGCCCGCCGACCCATACTTTAAGGCCGGGAATTGTTTCGCCCGCAATATGCATCTGAGTAGTATTCAGAGTCGCGCCGTTCCGGGGCTCAAAAATTTCCAGTTTCGGCGAAAAAATAACCCCGCTAGCCTCGTAAAAAAAATAAACGGCAACCAATGCTATAACGCCGATGAATATCCAGATGCGAAACTGCATAATTTATTTATTGATATTTATTTGCCAGTGCTTTATAAATAAATACCAAGCCGATCATTGTGACTATTTCAGCCGATAACACTATCCAAAAATCGTAAAAATCGAATACGCTAAAAACAAAAGCTATGCACGCCGCAAGGCCCAAAATTATCAAGCCAACTCCTATATACTTGCTCTTTTTTACAAGAGCATCGTTTTCTACGTATTTCTTAGTAAAGATCAGCAGCCAAACTCCTGTTATCGCGCCGAGTACGGATCCGCTTATGCCGACAACCAGTCTTATCCATGCCGCCCCGCCGTGGCTCCAGCTTATGACGGGAAATGACAGGAACATTGCGGAATACTGCCTCGCTTGCGCGGATTCATTCAAACTCATCACAAAAATAAACAGACCGGACACGGCAACTGCCGCCGGCACAAATCGTGATAATTCTTTGCGGCCAAAAAGCCTAAATATGAAACTTAAGATAATCGTCATTGCGAAATAAAGGAACAAGTGCGCAATTACAAAAAATAATTGCACCAAGCCGGGCCGCGAAGGAACAAAAAAAGCGGCGCTTAAAAAAAGAAAAAAAATGCCGAAAGTAAGGTAAAATAAATAAAACAACCAGCTTGAAGCATTTAAAGTTCTCAAATACGAGCGCCTTAGCTTCAGCGCTAATATAAAACATGCTATTGAATTTAGAAGATCCAAAAATGAACTTACCGAAAACTGAAACATTATTTTTTAT
>CAZXFC010000021.1:2065-18276 GCA_964640425.1 uncultured Candidatus Saccharibacteria bacterium
AGCGCGTGACTCCAGTTCAAATCTGGGTATCCCCATTATTTTTTATTTAAAAATCAAAATTTGTGTAAGGCATCCTTACGCCGGAACCGGGACTGCGCGTTGCGGGCTTTTTAGAGCCTTTTCTCCCTGCTTTAACCAGCCGGAGGCATCCAAAATTTCGAGTAATACAGGAATATTTTTCGGACTGAAGTGTACTATTATTTTACCCATCTCAACAGCATGGTCAATCTTGGCACCAGAAATCTCCCATGAAAGCACATCTGCTTCCGGATCATATTTCATATAAGCTTGTTTTTTAGGATTTCGCATACTTGCCTTTTCTAGCAGGATAAAATGTAATAACAATGATATCGCCGCCAGCTTGTTTATATACTACCCTTAAAACATGCATAGAGTCAAGTGCGCCTTGTGCAATGAAAAGCGGCAACCGCGAATGATCCACAAGATCCGGACTCTGCAAGATTTCTATAATTAAATCTTTAGCTACAGAAACTCCGTGTCTTTTCAGTACTTCAAACTTTTCAATCGCATGATGAGTAAAATAAATCATTCTTCAAAAATCAAAGTTGGTGTATGGCACTTCTTCATCCTCTTCAGCAACTGCCGGAGGTTTTTCTTTTTTCTCGGGTTTTTCCGCGCTTACCAATTGACGGGAGGGTTTCGGCGCGCCTTTCATTATTTTAGCAAGTTCCCTTTCTTCCTGGGTTTTTCTTGCTTCAAAATCCGCGATCAAATGGTCGGCCGGATCTGCGGCAGACCCGCCTTCGCCCTTTTTGACCAAAACCTCGCGAGGTTTAGCTCCCTCGCCCGCGCCCACAACTCCCCGCTCCTCAAGCATATCGATTATACTTGCCGCGCGGGCGTAACCGATGCGGAGCCTTCTTTGTAAATACGATGTTGATGCTTTCTGCGCCTCAATGACAATATCTTTTGCTTCTTCGTATAATTCATCGTCAACATCGTCGCCTTCCGTAAAATCAGACGGGGCGTTCGGGTCGCCTGAAGCCGGAAGAGGTATTTCCATATCGACAGCTTCAGCTGCAAAATCTCCGGCATTTTCTTTTAAATACGCGGTGATCTTTTTAACTTCTTTTTCGGAAATAAACGCACCCTGGATGCGGCGGGGCTTGGAAACATCGCCCGCAAGGAAAAGCATGTCTCCATTACCCAAAAGCTTTTCCGCACCGGACATGTCGAGAATTGTACGCGAATCAACTCCGGAAGCCACCTGTAAAGCGACTCGAGCGGTAATATTGGCCTTTATAAGACCTGTAATGACTTCGACAGACGGGCGCTGGGTAGAGACCACCAAATGTTTGCCTACCGCCCGCGACATCTGGGCAAGTCGCACGATGGATGCTTCTATTTCGCGCGGGTATGCAGCCATAAGATCAGCCAACTCGTCTATTACTATAACTATATTCGGCAAAATTTCGCCGTAACTTTTCTCGTTCACCATTTCATTGTTATATGAAGCTATATCGCGAGCCGAGACCTCCGAAAGTTTTTCATATCTTCTTTCCATTTCACGCACCGCCCATCGGAGCGAAAGTATGGTTTTTTTAGCGTCTGTAATGACGGGCGTAAGAAGATGCGGAATATTATTGTATCCGGTAAGCTCCACCCGCTTAGGGTCCACCATGAGGAAACGCAGGAATTGCGGGGAATTTTTATAAAGCAAACTTACGATGAGCGTGTGCATTGCCACCGATTTACCGGCTCCCGTGGCTCCGGCAATGAGCAAGTGCGGCATTTTCGCGATATCGGCATATACTTCCCTGCCTGAAACATCGCGTCCCAATGATACTGAGAGAGCCGGGCCCTTTTGGAAATCGTCCAAAGAAAGAAGCATTCTTAAACCGACAAGGGAAATTGAACGATTAGGTATTTCTATGCCGACAAAAGATTTTCCGGGTATAGGGGCCTCAATCCTCAAAGGATGCGCGGCCAGCGCCAAGGCCAGATCATTTTGCAAAGCGGTGATGCGGGAAAGTTTAATCCCCTCGGCCGGCTTTAGCGTATATTGCGTCACTGACGGCCCCACATTGACTTCGGACATCTCGACATCAATGCCGAAATTTTGCAAAGTTCTCTTGATTATATTCGCGTTCGCCTTGATGTCGCCCGAGGAAGGCGTGCCTTTGTCGTTTTCCAAAAGATCAAGAGGCGGAGGAATATAATTGGAAAGCTCCTTCATTTCACGCCGCTGAGGTTTTGCGGAAGGCTTTGCGCGGGAAAAAATGTTAAATAATGGCCTATGTTCTTCCGGCGGTTCCCCTTTTTTCTCTTCAGGAACAGGCACGGGTGGCGCGACCGGCGCAGAAACTTGAGGCAGTGTTGACGGAACAACGGCCTCTTCATCCTCATCCTCTTCTTCCCTTTTTTCCGGCTTTATCGAAAAATTAAGCATTACCATTAAAGACGCCAAAAGCAGAACGCCTACCATAACGAGCGAGGCCCAAAAATCAAAAAGCTTCAAGAACGGATAAGAAATGAAATATCCGATATATCCTCCGGTGTATTCTCCAAAAACAATATCGGCCAAACCCAATGAACTCAAAAGAAACATGACCGCGCCGATGGCGGTCGTGGCAAAAAGATGATTGCCAAATGCGAAAAGAAAAGAGGGCGCCGCGAGGGTGAACACCGAAAGCACCAGAAAAAATCCTTTTCCGAAAACCATATTGAGAGATTTTTTTATTGCCTCACCGGCGAGGCCCGCTTCTCCGAAATAAGCCAGGGTCAATATCAGGGCAACCGCAAACGACAAAACGGCCCATAACGAATGTTTGGTTTCAGGTTTTAAGCTTTGATGCCATTTTTCCTTCGGAACTTCATCTTTTGATTTTTTTTCCTGTTCTTTATTCCGCCTGTTCTTCTTCCTGGACATAGGCTTATTTTAGCTTAAAGAAGTAAAATAAAAAAGCCTGCCTGCCGGTAGGCAGGGGGCTTTTTATTCTCCTTTTTCGGCTTCGTATTTATGAAGATTAGCCTCAAATTCACCCAAACGCCAGACAATCGAGCGAACCTTGGTAATCCTCGTCCAATTATTCATCAAGAAGGCAAATCCGTTGTTGACTTTAAAAAAAACATTCTCAACTTGGTTGAGCACTCCCAGTGTTGCTGTCCCGGTAAAAATGCTCGGAGCTATTATCAATCCCGGCAAGAATGCCACGACAAGGCCGAACCAGTTACTCCACAGATCATAATACGCATAATGCAAATATAGCTTGCGATAATTGTTTTCCACTTCTGCAAACAAATTGTAGAGCGTTTTGGCGACGGCATGGTGTACCCTGTCATCCTCTCCCAAAACCAATTCTTTCCTAAACTTCGCCTCAACTTTTTGGTTGTTATATTCCAAAGTTGGCAAAAAATATCCGACCTTCCATGACACATACGTTCCGCCTACGCTCGTAAAAATGGCCAACCACACAAGAGCAGGCAGTATTAATACTGAACTGAAATAAAAAGTTAAGATACAGGTAATAAGAAAAGTGCTTTTAACGGGTTTCGGCAAATCAACTCCTAGCCATTTCGCGTCGACCAGACACCAAAATGCGATTATGAATATCGCAAGCAATTCCGGCAGCTTAAGCGCCATCGCCATGACCACAGAAACGGAATATAAGGTCAGCGCACTCAAAATTACCAACATCCAGTGGATAACTATTGACGCGGTATTGATCCATTTTTTTTGTGAAATAAAAATTGGGTGGTTGCGTCGTTTCCAGAGCCAAAGCAGCAGTAAAGCGCCAACGGATATAGCCAAAAGTAATAAAGCATTTGTAAACGAGAATGGCACGTACTTGGCAATATATGCGCTAATCTGTATGCTTACGCCCGTAAGACTCAAATGCCATAACACCGGAATAAAAAATATCAACAGCATTATTGTTTTAGCCGCTTCCAAACCCATAGATTCCATTATGCTGGCAAACTCCATCGGATCTTCCTGAATTCGCTGCGACTCACCTTCTATCTTTTCAACGGTATTTTTTAATCTCGGGATATAATTGTCCGTCATTGCTTTGCGCCAGTCAAAAGCATATCTGCGTCCGGTATAATTAACGACGGCCGCAACCAATGTATATATGCAAGCAAGAATAAACCACTCCAAATTGATTTCATAAAATTCTTTGAGGCCGGCGGCTCCAAGTTTTTTTGCCTCCTGCAATAAGTCGCCATACCGGCCATAAAGATCATTAAATAAAACCGAAAGAGATACCTGGAACGCTAAAGCTATTAGTAACACAAACCCGGCTCCATAGGCTGAAAGCGCCCATTTCCTGGACCCAAAAAAAGCTTTTATCACGCGAATCTCAAAATTCTTCTATGAGGATTGAAGCACGCATAGGCAAAATAAAAAAGCCCCGCAGTTGCGGGGCAAGCCCTAAGGCTTTTTATTCGGTATGAAATATTCTTTTTTGAGCAAGGTTGCCCATGAAGTGTCGATTGCACCGCTATCATTAAACGCCGCCATCACAAGAACTCCGGCCAAATACAGTTTTCCGCTCTTATAAAGATAAACAGCGCTTCCGGATTGCCCGGGATAAACAAAGCTGGATAATTGCATCAGCAAGCCGTCTTCTGTTATATGTTCTATATGAGTGATCTGCAATCTGGTCAGCCAACCCCGGATGCCTTTTTCATATAAATAGTCGCCGCCTGCGGCATCAAAAGGCATGAAGCCTCTTATCACCAATTCACTTCCAAGATCGATCTGCGCGCTTTCCGGTAAAAACATATTATGATAATGATTCTCGCTCTCGGGCAAAACCGCTTCAAGTATCGCAAGATCTACATCGCTACGGTTGACGTTGAAATCTCCCAAATTGACGGCGTATGTTACGCCGCGAAATATGATATACATGCTTTGCGTAACAATGATGGAATCAACCGCGTCCTTCGCCAAATCGTCACCATAAAAATTCTCCGGCAGATCATCTGTTTTTGCGCACGTAACGACATGTTTGGCGGTAAGTACAAGGTGAACACCGGACTTCCTGTCGTATTGATTATCAATAAAAAATCCATTGCCCCTACTATCGCCGACCTTGTACACCGGCCCGGCGTTCCGATCTTTCAACTTGACAGTATAAATGCACCGGTTCCAGACAAGAACTCTTCCATTGTCAACTTCACGTATTGCATCCCCAAATGAAGTAGCATCAACCCTGCCCGTCCCCAGCCAGAAAAAGCCAAGAATGAGCATAAAAAACAGCCTTTTCATGGCCTAAACTCAAAGCAACTCTAATTTCAAATTAACATAAAAGGGCCGCCTTAGGCGACCCTCTGTTGATAACTTTTACGCGATTTTACTTCGATAATACTTCCATAGCCTTGTCCATCTGCTCGTCTTTGTTTTTATCGCCTGAATTTTTAACGGCGACGGTGGGTTTTACTCCGACATCCCGGATGGGCGTCTTGTGATTGCCGACAAGAAATTCGAATGTAGTAAGGCAAAAAACTGATTCATCTGAAAGCGGGTAACAAGTCTGCCCGACACCTTTGCCGAAAGATGCCTCTCCAAGAACCGGATAGCCGAAATCTTTCATTGCCCCCGCAAAGAGCTCCGAAGCGGAAGCGCTTCCTTTATTTATCAAAACCACAACACGCATATCCCGGAATTTTCCAATTTTTCTTATCGAAAAATATTGCAGAAGATAATCTTTGTTATAGATATCTTCTCCTTGACGAGTTTTATACGTAAGGAGCGAGTCGTTCTCACCCATGAATAATGACGCCATCTTAACCACTTCAGGGAGCGATCCTCCCGGATTATTGCGGAAATCGAGCACGGCTCTATTTATGCCTTGTCTTCTGGCATCCTCGAGAGCGTTTTCAAATTGTTTGGATGTTTTTTCCTGAAAAGCGCTGACCTTAATAACACTTATCTTGTGTTCGCCGGAGACGACTTCGCGCGACTTTACGGAAATTATTGCGATGTTTGCCCTTGTAAGAATAACCGTCTGCGGCTCCGTAAAACCTTTCCTCCAAAATTTGACCGCAACTTTAGTTCCGCTCTTCCCGCGAAGCAGACGCATTGCTTGCGCTATGTTTTCCAGCTCGACTCCGTCAGCCGCTAAAAGCACGTCTTCCGGTTTAAACCCGGCCTTCTCAGCGGGCGAATTCTCAATCGGCGTTACGACAATGACCCGGTCATTCATTTGGGTGATCTCAAGGCCTACGCCGCCAAATTGCCCGTCCATATCTTCCTGCCACTTTCGGGATTCTTCCGGCGTAAGGAAATAAGAAAATTTGTCGCGGCATTTTCCCAGACGGCGCATGGCTATCATTTCCTGCAGGCAATCCGCAAGTTCGGGAGGGCCGTCAAGCATGACTTCGGCATAGAGTCCTAACACTTGGCCGAAAACCTCGGTTTGCGCGTCAAAAAGATCCTTTGAAGCCTGCGACATCGGCGCGGCTCTGCCGGTTGTGACGGCGAATACAACCAAAAGTCCGGCAGAAAGCGCTGCTATCCATCTGTTTTTACGCATAAAAACTCAAACAACTGCTTATACAAAATTAGCATCGGCAAATTAAAAAGGCAACTGGAAGATTTCGATATATCGATATTTCGAAATTTTCTTCAGTTGCCCTTAAAGAACTATGAATAATGCCAAAAATAAAAGCGCTAAAAGCAAAAATTTTCCGTCCGCGCTCACTTGCGCGTTTGCGTATCCGAATACCCGGTTTTGCGGGTTATTCACAACAGACATGAAATCTCCCGGGCTTTTGAGCCTCAAATACTTGCCTCCGGTCAATGCGGCTATGCGCCGCAAATTATCTTCTTCAAGCCTGCTTTGAAAGCATTTGCCTTCCGACCACACAAAGCATTTTCCGGTCGGTTTAAGATCCGCGCCGAATTCCGGAACTTTTCCCGAAGCATCGCCTCCCACGCCAAGGTAAATAAACCTGGCGCCGTAGCTTTTAAAAATAGCTATTGCGTCTATGACGACTTTCGCGCTTCCAAAATCCTGGCCGATTTCGCTGCCTCCGTCGCTGATAACGATGATATTCAGATCTCTTCCCAGCTTATTTTCCAGCAGCCAGGCGAGGGAAAAAAGAAACGGCGGCCACTCGCTCTTATCGCCCCACGCATTCCACCAATCTACAATTCTCAAAGCCTTGTAGAAAGCTCCCGTATTCTTTTCGGTTAATTCCTGCAAGGGCCAGAATATTTTTATATTCGCGTCAGTTGAATAATCAGTAAAAGAAGTGATCGTCGCGCCGACTCCGACCAAAGTTCCCGGCGGCAGGAATGGTACGGCTTTTGCAAGCTTGTCTTTCGCGTAGTCCAATCTGGATACAGGCTTGCCGTTTTCATCCATCATGTCCGTAACCGTCACGCTTCTCGAAATATCAAAAAGAAACAGGAGCTTCCGCATAGGTTGCTGGGTACGATAATAAGGCGCGGCATTCGCGAATACCGCAAAGGCAAAAGACAGAGACAAGAGAAAATATTTTAACTGTAATTCCTTTGATATGATCAATTTACCAAAAATGAAGACCGGGATAAGAAGCAAAAGATACAGCTGATAATGTGATACAAATTCCATAAGTCACCTAAATATCCTTTGCTTTGAACGGTACATGAGTTCCGATGCCCGCATCGTTGTTTTGCCCGGGCTCGGATTCATTTTTTTTGTTCTCGGCTTTTGCATTCTTTATCAGTCTCATGGCAATATCCAGATTGTATTGTGCTTCGAGAAAATCCGGGTTTGCCCTAAGCGCGGCTCTATAGTAATCAATCGCCGCTTCAACCATCTTCGCGTCTTTCATTTCAATCGCGCTTTTCACCAATACGTTCGCAATATTATACAATGCCAGACTATCCCTGCCTTCAGTGTCACTGATCACAAATTCATAATCTTTTGCCGCGCCGTCCAGATCTCCCGCCAGCTCCTTCAAATATGCCTTTATAAAGCGGGCTTTTTCCGGCAGCGCTTTTAAGACCTCATCGGGCGGCATGCGCATTTCCGAAACAATTTTGTTGTATAACTCTTCCGTCCGCCAGTTTCCGTAAGAATAAAATGCAAGTACCGCCCCGGCAAGAAAAGTTGTAACGGATAAATACGTCTTCATATAGCGCCTCTCTTCCTCAACCGGACGGCGGATCGTGAAAGCGCCTTCGCAAGGCCGAAATCGAACATTGCCAAGATCAATGATACGGCCAAAGCAACAAGCAATGCCTTTAGCACGTAAGGCTTCCACGAAAATACCGGAACAAATTCTTTGTAGCTTATGAGGCCTCGTTCTAACTTGTCTATTTTTGTAAATGCCCGATCAAAATCTTCAGGTTTCTCCACTGCAAATTTTTCAGCGTATGCAGGGCCGAGCTTATCCATGAACTGCGTAACTACCGAAATCCATTCTCCTCCATAGTCATCATAATACGATTTTGGTTCTTCACCGATGGAAACCCAATAAAACTTGATCCCGTATTTTTTGATCCATAATGCAAGGTCATCCATGTTGCTAATATCTCCTTCACCGTCCGAGATCAGAACAATTGCTTTGCCGGACGCCTCAAGGCCGTAAAACATGAAGACGGCATTCTGCAAAGGCCAGCCGATAACCGTACTAACAAGATCTCCGCCCCTGTTCTTCAAGACTTCGATATACGTTTTACAATCGTACGTAAAATCACTGTAAGTTATCGGCATGCTCCCGAATCCGATGAGCGCGATTCTGTCTTTGGGGCAGCGCTTTTCCACAAAGCGCGCAATAACGTCTTCCGAAAGCTTCCATTTTGTGTTCAGAGATCCTTCAATCAGCGGGCTTTCCATGCTCCCGCTCATATCGAGAACAAAGACTATGGATGACCCGCTGCCCAATCTGGTAACTTCTCTGCCGCCGGACTTTGGACCGGCAAGCGCCAGCACCATCAGCGCTATAGCGGAGGCCGCAACAAGTTTTTTTAACCAGATAAATATCGAGGTAAAACTGTCCTTGGGCAAGAGCGCGACATGCGAAAAGCCGGAAATTTTCTCGCCGCGCCATCTTATAAACGGCAAGGCGGCGAGTATCGCCAAATAGAGCCATTTGCTTTCTTCGAATTCTATCATAGCTCGCTCCATTTCATTTCGGTAAAGAATGTCTTCGTCGCAGCCATGACGGCATCCGGGCTGAATTCTGTTTTCTCGTCATGATACATGCGCCTGTCAGAAAGCCTAAAAAGCCCCTTTCCTGTTTCAGTCAGATATTTCACGTCAGGATCGCCGGAAAACATCACCTTGCCGAATCTGCTGTCCAAAGCTTCGTGAAATATTTTGAAGCACCCGTCAACCCAAGCTTCCTTGGGCTGCTTTTTAAGCTTTTTTAATTTTCGCAGCGCAACTACATAAGGATGTACTTGCGGAGATTTCCTTCTTTCAACCGCGTTAAAAATTAAAATAAAAAGCGAAAAAACAGCGACAACTCCTCCCAATATCATCATGGCGAACGGTCCGTTCTCTCTCGCTGAATCGATCATCGGAGGCGCCATCGAAGGCAGTATCTCCAGAATATCCTTGGCGCTTATCGGACCAAACAGGATCGTCGTCTTCGGCAATGCGACTTTGAAGGTCTTTCCGTCGCAACCGTACTGCAATTTAGGCAATGGAAGCGGGACGCGCGAAACCGTATCCGCAAGCCGGAATATTTGCAGCTTCAAAACAATGTCATCGCCCGTAATATTCCAGCCGGCGAACTCGAAAAACTTATCCAGCTTCGCACCCTTTTCCGGAACAAAAATAAAATTAAGAACGGAACATTTAGGAAGTCCCTCGACTTTCACGCGCACGGTGATTACGTCGCCGGTGCGGTAGCCGATGCCCTGCTCCAATCTCACTTTTGCGCTTGGCGCATTATGCGGGACCGCAGCCCCCCATGCAAAACCATGAATAATCGGCAAAATAAGCCATAAAACCTTCATTGCTTTCAGCATTTTTTTGTCAAAAAACTGCCTAAATGATAGCGAATCGAAGCCGAAAAAGCAAAAAACTGCCAGTTACTTATGTGGTCTGTACCACATTCCGCGACTATGCTAATATACAATTATGAGAGAAGAATATAATCTGGAGGAAATAAAAGAGCAAGATCATCCCGAGAAATGGGACTTGACTTACAGAGATGTGGCGAAGTCGCCTGAAGAACTAGATTCGGAAGGCCCTTATGGTTACGTTCTCCAAGAGGGTCTCAAGCTGGACGGCATGGGATTCGGCTATGTTGACGAAAAAACAGGGAATTCATATTCCGCCGATGAAAGCATTGTTTTTGACAACAACGGCAAGCCGTATGTCAGACGGCTTGATACCTTGGTTTCCGGCGGTTCCTCTTCAGAAAAAAATCATATATTTAGGTACAGAGCAATAGATACTTACGAATTAAACAGTTTGCTCGACATCCAGAAGGGGCGATCACAAGAACATCTTAAAACCATAGAAAGGATGAAGCGAAAGATGCGGCAACCGCAAAAGGCCGCATAATTTAATTTATCCGGCGAAATATTGCTTTTGTTTTATTAAGAAAGCAATGAGTACTAACGTGGTAAGAATCGGGAGTATAAAGAACATTCGCGGCTCGGCAATTGTCATCAGTATAGTCCCAAATACGACCATTCGCCCAATTACGGTAGGTATCTCGCGTAAAATAATAAATTCTTCTTCGTCCCGGCCCTTTACTGCCCGGTAAATCATGCTGAAGTACGAAACGAGAAAAAGCGTCATAAAAGAAGACGCGACGAGAGTAATTATATATGCGGACAAAGCATTAACAATAAATGCGCGTATTATCCAGACCGCGATCAAACCCGCCGCCGCGATTGGTATCAAGACTTTGATGGTTTTGTTGGCGTGTTTGCCGATCAAAACCGTGAACAGCGCGCCGCCCAAAGCTTCAAGGCTCCCCACGATTCCGGGCGCGTGAAGCGTTCCAATTACAAGAAAAACAAAAATACCCCAAAACCACTCTGACTCCTCGATAATATTGTCAAATCCTTCCAAAAGAAAAAGAAATTTTCTATCGCGCAATTTTCTCCAGGAGTGCGATATTTGAAAGTCAAATGAAGCCGAAATCTCATTGTTGCGGATACCGATTAAGGGCAAATAAGAAAGAACCAGACCGATTATCACCAACATGAACACAGGCCAAAAACCGACAAAGGGGATGAGCGCTGCGCTTATGAGCGGTCCGACAATGCCAAATACTTTGGGAAGAGCAATAAAATTTGCGAGATCGCTTCCCATTTTATCCGCTTCAGCGTGTTTAATGAGAAGAACATTCATTGGAATCCAATAAATAAACGTTGCCAGTCCGCCGACGGCCGCAATAGTCCAGAATAAAATCGGCAAGACCGGCAAAATATTCAGTAACAGAAAAAAACTTATTTCGACAGGATAATAGATTTTCAGCAGCCGGACCAGTCCCCAACGCCGCAAAAGTACCGGAGATAGTAACAACGCGAATAAAACTCCGACGATATGAAACAACATGAAAAATCCTATTGTTTTAGAGAGTGAATAACCGTGCGTCAAAAGGAAGATGGGAATATAAACACTGATGACAGAAAGCGCCACATTGTGCAACGTATGCGACACATGGATCCTATTGATATCGCGTTTGTTCTCGAATGAAAAATATTTCATGCGGAGTTTCATAACTTAAATATAACATTTAATAGGAAGTTAGGCACGAAACAAAAAACCCCGCATATGCAGAGTTATGTGAGTAGCCAGTTTTGGAAATCCTCCAGATCGGCTTTGCCTTTTACAAAATAAATGTCGCTTAAATTATCTTCAAACATTGAAGCCAATTTCTTTTCCCGTTCTTCGGCTTCGCTTATCATGCGTTTCCGCAGAAAGGGCCTCATGAAAACGGCGCGCGACTCGCCTGACTCCGAGTCCCCTACGCGGAATAATCCGAATTTGGGAATCGCAATCTCGGCGTTGTCCGCGAAAGAAACCGCGTACAACGTATGCTTGGAGACCGACTCCAGAAAATCTTCTATTTCAGTTGCGGGAAAATAAAAATCGGAGAACCAAAATATCAGCGCGTGTTCCTTGGGCAAAAGTCTGCCGACATCTTTTAAGCCGGCGTGCCCCTTCCACTCCGTTCCGGAGTTCCAGATTATACTGCCGGCGTTAAAGCCCGCGCTTTTTGACCGCACCGGCCTTGCAGAAACTATCGCGTCGTCGCCATAGGCGATGAAACCGAACGCGTCCGCGCTCCTGTAGGCCGAATAGCCAAGTACCGCCGCAAGCCGCGCCATCTCTCTCTTCTTGGAATCCAAACCTTGCCATGCGATAGACGCGGATAAGTCCGCAACCAGAATTACCTTCACTCCGCTTTTTTGGTCAACAACTCTGACGCGAGGAATTTTATCAATTGCCTGAAGCGAGGCCATCGGATCCAGCTTGTCAAATTTGTCGGCATCGGTAATAGGTACAACACCTTTGAAATCAAAGCCCGAGCCCCGCACTTTGCTTTTGTGCCTTCCCGGCCGTATAGAAACCGCTTTCCAATTGACTTTGTAATCAAGGTCTGCGGTGGCTTCCGCCATAATCTTATCTATCTCATCCATATGTCACACGCGCACTTTCTTTTTCAATTCTTCCAAAAAAACCTTTGCGATGTTGGACCGTCTTTGATAAGCGGCGGCCTTGAAAAAAATGCGGTGGGCAAAGGTATCAAAATAAACATCATGAATGTCGCAGGGTTCAACGACCCGGCTCCCGCGGAATATCGCCGCGGTCTGCGCGGCAGCTCGTATCATGCTTGCGCGCGGAGAAACTCCTGCGAGCAGCGCATCGTCAGCGTCTTTAACCCCCGGAATATTAATGCCGAACCTGGACGGCTTGCGGGTTGCGAGTACAAGATTATACAAATAATCAATAAGAATCGGAGACGTGCGGATATTATACTCTATCCATTCCGAATACGGACGGATTTCCGCGATATTTACAGCCGGATTAATCGGCTGAAGCAGCCGGTCGATATCCCTGAAACGCGGATCGCTGATAATCAATTTTTCCGACTCCGGATCGGGATAAGGCACTTCAATTTCAGCCAAAAACCTGTCGCGCTGGGCGTGAGGCAATGCGGAAGTCTCCTCCTTTTCCAGAGGATTTCTGTCAGCGCATAGCCAAAGATTTTTCAGTTCAAAAACAGCGTCAATGGATTCGGCGTGGACTTTTCTTTCCTGCATGATGTCCAAAAATACCGACTGGGATTTTTCCTGCAAGCGGTTAATCTCGTTTACGAAAAGAACAGCAAGCTTGTCATTCTTCTTGACCCAGTCCTTGACGTCAAAATAAATCTGGCCGTCCTTAATCTTTACGACGTAGAGAATGTCATTCGGAGTCAGGTCGGGCTTGCCCGTGATGCGGTGCAAATCGCCGTCAATCGCGCGGGCCAATGCAAGAAGTAAAGTAGTCTTCCCGACGCCGGGCATTCCCTCAAGCAAAACGTGCCCCCGTGCAAAAAACATTATAGTGACAAGTCGCACAACGCGGTCAATTCCGATTATCGCCTTTTTCACTTCAGATTCAACGCCAAGCATCTTTTCTCGGATATGGTTGAACATATCCATTTCGCCAAAATTGTCACCCATACGAGTTTTCTCAATAACAAAGAACCTGCCCCAAAATTAACATAGACAGGTCTTTTGTTCAAATAATCCTAATTCTACTTCTTAAACTGCTGCAAATTCCACTTTGGGGTGGCGCATGTTGAATCGCTGCATCCGCACTTCCATTTGCCAGCGCTAGTCCCGTCGGATGACGGGATCCAGTCGCAGATGTAGGCGAGGACGGATTGCTTGTTTGCGAGTTCTGCTGAGGAAATGTCGAATTGGTGGGAAGCGCTTCCTATGAACCAGTTGCCGTCCGAACTCATTGCCGAACCGGAATAGTTAAAGGGAGACCAGGCGCCGTTCTGCCAGATGTGGCCTGTTTTATAGATGAATTGCAGTTGGGAGCCATTGCCTACGTCAACCTGGGCTCCGGTCTTGGTTCCCAGTACTCCGCAGAAGGCTTCGATCAAGAGTTCTTTGGCTGTTGAGAAGAGATTGAATGAGGCTGCGAAGCCTGTTGGAACCGCAAGGGATGAATTCCAGAGGTTGTTGCAGGAAGGAATAGAGGGACGGGGAACGACTCCTGCGATTCCCGTTCCGGAAGCAGAGAAATTTCCCGAAGCTCCTATGTCGTTATTGGTGAGGGGGGTAAAGTTGCCGTTGGCAGGATCAATATAGAAGTCGGTGATGGAGCCGGTGGTGATGTTGTTAAAATTAGTTACCCCATCCAAACCTCCTATTCCTCCGCCCGGTGAAAGGGCAATCGAATCCTTGATTAACGACCCGACATGGTTGCCCATATCAATGTTACCGCTGTCGTTAGCGTAAGCTGTCAGATTGTGCGCTTGAATCCCTGGACCTAGGCCTATGCCTACCCCTGCATTATGGTCTGCTACCACATTAGAAATCTGACTACTGTTTGTCTTCCAGGCCATGATAATTCCCCAGCCTAAGGTTTCCGGCGTGCCGTTGTGGTCTACGCGCAGATTGCGGATTATCGTGTTGCCGCAGTCCGCGTAACAGTGAATACCGTAGCCTTTGTTGTTGTGGTAGCGACCTCCGTCGAAGAGATTGTTGTCGTACCTCGTACTATTCGGGTCTCCGCTTGTTCCCGTGTAGACGCCGTAAGCTCCGCCAGGGCATCCTTCTGTCGGACCGCATCCCCAGCCGTTGAAACGCACGGTCATGTTGATGAATTGAGAGCTGCCTACGAATTGGATTGCGTTTCTCCAGCAATTTTCGACAACGACATTTTCAAACCTCGCTCCCAGGACATTAATGATGCCCGAGCCGCTTCCTGCGGGAACGGACGGCTGGGTAAAGTTGCCGCAATTAATAGTAACGTTTTTGACGGTCATGTTTTGCATAATCGATCCGTCGCGGAAAGACCTGATGTATACGGTTCCCGAGTCGGAAGGATATTTCTGGATTATGAAATGATTACCAGAGGCGCCTGCGGGAAGCGCGGATAGGAGCACGCCTTCGTCTTCTGCGCTGCCTCCGTATACCGATCCGCTTTGCCTTACATATATGGTATCGCCCGCGCCCAAACCGCTAGCCGCAGCTTCAATGGTTGTATAGGCGTTCCCATCTGATCCAGTGCAGCTGCGGTTCGCAATCGAGTAGTTGCCTATGCAGTTTTGAGCAAGCTGGCCATCGGCGTAGCGAATTGCCGCCTCTGCCGCATTCGCTCCCGCAAAAAATGCGCTTGCGGTGAGAACAAATGAAATTAAAATAAAGTTTTTCATATACACATATAATACACCCCCCCCGGACGGAATCGAAAAAGAAGGAAATGTGAATAACGCGGGGCTAGCTGATTCTGCTCAAAATTTTGCTTAATGCGCCTGCTTCTTTGCTGTTATTTCGCAAAAACGCCGTTCTCCGTCTGGCTTCTTCAAAAACAATTGAAAATTTATTAAAAATACCGGCCCGGCCTAAAACACGCGGCGCGTTGTTATCATCAATAAATACAATTGGCAGCTTAATAGTGTTTTCGCCTAGACGAACCGGAATATCATGGCGCCAACCCCGCACAGGCAAACCGCTAATACCCGCAATCAATGTGTGTTCGCCATCCTCAATTTTAATATCAAGCGGCTCCGCGTCAGCTCTAGGCAAAGCTGATATATGCGCTCCCGAATCTATCAATAAAAAAAATGGTATTTCTCCTCCGTCTTTATAAGAAAAAAATACCTGCGCCGCGGGAAAGACGTCCATTGTGCCATTTCCCTTAAAAGAGATTCCATATGGAAAAATTGACGCATCAGACATGATAAATAACCGATAGTGTTTTAGGAACGGCTAAAATACTTATTTCATTGAGAGGCTTTAATGGCATGCGTTTTTTTGCCCGATCAATAACCTCTTGCGAAGTTCTTCCTACCGCGATAATTTTACCATTGGCTACGGCGACTTGTTTACCGCCGTATTTTTTAACATCAATAATAGGCGTTTTTATTCGTTTCATGCCAGTATCTTAGCATAAGACACCATAAAAATCAAATGAATAATCCTAATTCTACTGCTTAAACTGCTGCAAATTCCACTTGGGAGCGGCGCATGTTGAATCGCTGCATCCGCACTTCCATGCAGAGCCATTCCAGTCGCAGATGTAGGCGAGGACGGATTGCTTGTTTGCGAGTTCTGCTGAGGA
>CAZXFC010000022.1:0-15095 GCA_964640425.1 uncultured Candidatus Saccharibacteria bacterium
ACGGCCTGAGATTCTTCGTGAATATTTGGGGTTCGTTTGAATTAATTTTCGGCGTCTTGGCATTAAGATAAAATGTCCGACACTAAGTTTCGGACAGTTATTGCTTTTCGCCCTCCAAAAATAAACGCTTCTCAAAACCTCCCCGCTCAGAATGAACTTTATTTTTTAATTCCAAAATTTCTTTTTTGGGAAATCCGTAGGCATCTCCGAGCGCATCGGCTATTTCGTGAAGATAGGCGATTTTATCCATGGCTTCGGCGTCACTCTTTGCATCTTTTAATTCGGAAACTTCTTCAATAATTTTTCTACGCAAAGCTTCTTTGAATTCAGCATCATCCAAAACCCGGACGTCAAGATTTTTGCCGCTCTTCGCCATTATCTCCGGTATCTTATCCCTGATAAGTTTTTTGAATATGCGCATTTGCCCAGTTTATAGCTTCATTATGAATTTATCAAGAAAGAATTAAATCTTATAATGATCACAAAAGACAGATACATTCTGGTGCGGGTGCCTTTTTTAGCGCACCATAAATACGACGCAATCGAGTTTTCCGAAACTCCTCTTTCAGATGAAGAAATTCGAAGGTCAACCGCCTTGCTTGCGGAGCGCACTTATGAGAGTCCTAAGATAATAGTTGTCGGAGTCGTGGTAATAGCCATTCCCGGAATTACCGCCGGCAAATTCCGCAGGAGGCGCCGGTTGGTGTACAAGATTAGGCGGGATATTTTGAAAAAAGATATTTCAATAAGCGGGGTGGGGGATGATGAAGTCGAATTGTCCGCGGCAAGCAAAGAAGAATTACAAAACATGAAAAGGGAGCTGATTCAGAAGAAAATACTCTTTAGTTCTGCCGAAGACGACAAAGGCCTCGCCGTCATCGCGGTTTATTACGAATAAATCTCTGGATTTTCGCCCAATAACCTGTTAGTTTATGAGGAATGGGCGACTAGTTCAGTGGTAGAACGCTGTCCTGATAAGACAGAGGTCGGAGGTTCGATCCCTCCGTCGCCCACAAAATGCTTAAAATGGCCTTATTTTTAGGGCTATTTTTGCTTGACTTTGTATTAATTGTATGCTATAATCGCAAGCAGAATTGACAAGGTAGAAAGGAGGAAAGGTTATGGATAGAACGAAGGGTCATGTTATTGGAGAGGACGATGGGGTTTTTAAAGTCAGAGTCCAAGGAGGAATCTTTGGCGGAAAAAAACTCCGCGTAGTCTCAACCCACGAGAATTGTCGGCTCGCTCCGAGGCTAGATGTCGATTTCATAATCGCAACCAGCCAAGGGCGGGATGAACAATTCCCTGTGGCAGTGGATGTCCGGCCGGTAGTGGCTACCACAAAGTGTGACGCGCACCCGTGCGGCGAAGACGCTGAGATTCTTATGGAAGTCAGCGGAAGCGCCTCAGAAGCAGCGTATTACGTCAGAACATGCTTGCCGCATTTACCTCAGAGACTGAAAGATGCGAGCGTCATGCATGTTTTTGGCCGGCGGGTCATCAAGGTCATAAATGTCGCACGTGGCGACAAGGAATGGCGTACGCTTGTCGGTATTTGCTGATTTAGCGGAATAACAGGCGGAAAGGGAGGAAGAAATGACAATTGAAGAAAAAAACCGATGGGAACAGTGCCTCGAAAAATTGCCTGAAAAGCTTGAGAGAGCAAGGAAAATTAATGTAAAGTCAATCTCTGAGAAGACAGGATCCTCGGTAAAGCGGGTTGAGGAAGTTTTAGAGTATCCTTCACTTTTGATCGAGTTCGGAAATCTAGTGCTATCTGACGCGAAACCAAGCTTCAAAGACCTGATCGAATTCGACAAAAAGATACATGATGCCCGGCCTTCACCTGAAAGCGATGTGTCTGTTGTGTGGGTATGGCTTCACTATTACCTCACCATGCCGAGCGGCTGGGGAGAAATCCATCCTAGAGATTATCTTGATATGGAACCCTCGGATGCGGCACGTTTAAATAAGTTATTGTCCCTTTCGAGTGGGCGCGGAATTGCTGACAATGCCGCTGACAATGTGAATCTACTGACAATAGCTGACATCTATAAACTCAACTTCTTTGCGAAGGCACTTGAAGATATGCGCAGTACAATTTACAGCCGAGCCATCGCGGACAAATTCGAGAAGCTGGTCAAACAGCGAGTCGACAACTGCCGTACCAAGGACGACCTAATTGCGCTACTGCATGAATTTCCCTTTGATTGTACTGATAATAGACATAATGGCCCATATCGCATTAATTCCGATGGCCGTGGTCGAGCAATGAAAAAACTTGACGAACTCATCCGAGACGAAATTTCAAACATCAAAACATCGCATGAGTTAGGGAGATATGCATTCCCAGTCGAGCTTGATCCGTATTATGTTGAAGGCCTGGAGCGAAGTAGAGGGTCTCGAATGAAACGATTATTAAATGCAGAAGAGGCTGAAAGAATCCGTCAGGCCCTGATAACCTAACCGCGCCTTCGGGAAAACGGTTTTAGGGAGTTCCATAAAAAACTTCCACCCCGATCATAATTGATCGGGGTTTTCCTTTTCTTTTCTAGATATCAATTTCGCTATGTTTCTTACGGAATCTTCGGGGGAAAACGTATCTTTTTCCACGCAATTTTCAACGCCAGCCTTATTGAATAATTTTATAGAATCTTTATCGGACGAGAAGCCGATGGGTTTGCCCGCAAATCTATTTTCTTTGAGGATTTTATAAACGTCGGCCCCGCTTATTTCGTTTGAAAGCCTGTAATCAAGCAAGGCAATTTCCTTTCAGCGATTTGTATTCCGGATGATCATCCGGCAGCTTTAAATATTTTAACTTGCTCTCCAATGAAGTTAAAACTTCATTTATTTTATCCAAAAGCGGATTTTTACCGGATTCCCGGATTTTTGAATCTTCGGGGTTAATCATGATGCATATTATAGCATTAACTTCATATTTAGGCTTATTTGTGGTACTATAAGGACTATTAGCGATTTAAGCCTGCTGATGAGGCAGGGGGAGGTCCCGTTTACCGGGACAGGTCGAAAAAAGTCTTATAATATAACAATTATTCAATATTTATGGCACAAGAAGACAAAGCACCTATTGTAACCGGATACTGCGTAAAATGCCGCGTAAAAGATCGCGAGATGAAAGATGCAAAAGAGGTTTCAATGAAAGGCAAGGGCGGTGTTGAGAGAAAAGCAATGACCGGTATCTGTGTAGTTTGCGGAACAAAAATGTTCAAAATCTTAGGCAAGCCCAGAACAGAATAAAATTTACTTCATCGTAACTTTACCAGGTTTTTTAATCATTTCTAATTATGAAAACAATTTGGATAATTATAGCGATTTTAGTCGTTTTAGGCATAGGCTGGTATTTTATTAATATGTCGAAAGCGCCAACTACGGAAATTATACCTACGCCGGCGCCAACTCCGACAGCTTTCCCGACTAAAGCGTCAACAAGCCCAACACCGACCCCGGAGAACAAAATAATCGTTGAAATGACCGCGGCGGGTTTCGTACCTTCAGAAATCAATATCAAGCCGGGGACTACAGTTGATTTCGTCAATAAAGATACGGTCGCGCGCTGGCCGGCTTCGTCAAAACATCCTGCGCATTTGGACTATCCGGGTTTTGACGCAAAAAAAGGAATCCAGCCGGGAGAGATCTACACATTTACATTCAACATGGTCAAGTCCATAGGGGTGCATGACCACTTAAATCCCAAACTGTTCGGAAAAATAAACGTCGCCCCATAATATTTTTCCGGTTTGATGCGAAAAAAGCCCCGGCATTGGTCGGGGCTTTTGGGCTTAGTTGGCTGATGTATACATCAACGCATTATACTCGCGCACAACACGATCAGTGTTAAAATACTCTACGGCTTCCTTCTTTGCGGCAAGGCGCATCCTGTGCGCCTCTTCTTCGTTGCAGTGCATCATGATCGCGTTGCCTATCGCCGTCTTCAATTCCTCGCCGTCGTACATATCCTGCGTGCCGGTATTCTGCATCGGGTACGCGGACCCGAAAAGAAAATAATTTTTATGGTTAACGTCCCTGCATAGATACCCGTCGGGAGTGGATACTATCAACGCCTCGTTCATCGCGGCAGACATCGGAGATGTGCCCGAAGATTCGTGTGAAGCCCTCGGGGTATTCACCCAGACGTCTGCACAGCCTTTCAAAAGTTTGCTCAGCTCCGGATCATAATCAGCAAGGACTACGATGTTCGGATAATTCCTGCGATCCTTTGACAGCGCGTAAATATCGTTCCACAGAAGAATCTGTTTTGTGTCGTCCGGATGAGGCTTGCTCGAGATAACTAGAGCAAATTTATGTTGCTGCAAATTTTCCCTCAACCATTCATCGTCCTTGAACATCAGATCAATGCGCTTATACGACGCCCCGCGCCTTGCCCATACCAACCAGGGAATATTTTCAACCAGAGGCTGTTCATGCTCTGAGACGGCTCTCTGATTGATGAGTTCTTTGTACTTCTGTTTTGCCGCATGGTGCTCATAACTTGACGTATGCTCGGGCGAAAATTCGGGCCACTGCCAGTCGCGGCTCACTCCGTTGGTGACACTTATCGGGTCCACTGCGGCCAAGATCCTTTTCCAGTTTACTTTCGTTGACAGAACCTCATCCGGGACATTTTCCTTGTCCGAGGAAGAATTGCCGAGCCAGCCCCACATTTCTTTGACGACTTCCAAGTGCCGTTTTGAAACGGCATTCCATTTTCCTGAGAGTCTAATTGCTGTGGCCGCCATGTTAAATCGCTCTCCGCCTAATTGCATAAGGATGTCCCTGGTAAGTCCGTTGCTCTCTCCATTAACACCCGCCATTTTGCAGACCAGTTCCAGGTCATATTCGGGATTGCCAGCCTTAATTGGCGTATGGGTTGTAAATACGACATGGCTTCGCGTTGTCTCAACGGCTTTCTGAATGTCGCCGAGCTTCTTGATATTATCGGAAAATACTTCCAATGCTCCAAAAGCCGCATGTGCCTCGTTGAGATGATATTTGCTAACAGGCTTGATTTGTCCCATCTTAGTAAGCCGCCGCAGAGTCTTTACTCCGCCCTTTCCCAGAAGAAGACTTTGGGCGATATTCCTCTGGTCAAGGTTAATCTGGTCATTTTCACAGGTGGAGATTCCGCCATATAAGTACATGCTGTTCATCCTCGCCAAAGCGTCGTTTTCGGGGATGTCGGTATCCAGCAAAAAAATTGGCACCGAGCCAAATCGGCCTTCAGGCAATTTCCAAACACGTACCCAGTTGAGCCCCTTTGCCCAAGTCGGATACGGGCAAATATTGATAGGGAACGTAAGCCCGATGTCTTCCAGAATATCTTTGTAATCCCGGTAAACATATTTATATTCCATGCCGTGCCCGTTCTTAATCTGGTCGCCGTAGCCGAAATGGTTGAGCAATGTAACTCCAACCATCGAGATACCCTGCGCATAAGCCGACTTCAACATATCCCAAACGAGATAACCCTGTCCGCCGGCCACGATTTTAAAACCGGGAATCGCAATTTCCATGCTGAAAAGAGCGATTAGCAAGTCATCGTGGCCGCATTTTCCGTTTCCGTTCGTATCCATAAATACCTCCAATTCTGATCTTAGAATATATACGTTATTGAATTATCAACGAACTTCTACTTCATGGTTATACCATGAAAAAGGTCGAATTACAAGTATGTGCGCCGTACGTCTTCATGTTAAGATTTAATGAGAATTTTTAAGGCAATTCAAGTGTCAAACCTGGATATCCTCCATGTTGTTTTCGGACTTCACTGGTACCAGCCTCCGACGCAAAAAAGGGACGTTTTAAAAAGGATTATTAACAAATCATATCTTCCGCTATTGAACGCGTTGGAAACCGTACGCTGCGGCTCCGTCGCCTGCGACATTTCGGCATCACTCATCATACAATTGGCTGACGAATCTCCTGCCGTGATCGACAAGATTGTCGCGCTGAAAAAGGCAAAAAAAATAACTTTAGTAACTACCGCCGCGTACCATCCGATACTCCCGCTTGTTCCGGCAGGCTTTGCAAAAAATCAGCTTGAGTTAAATGAGCAAATTCTCCGCAGATACGGACTGCTCTTCGCGAAAGAAAAACCGGATGGAGTTTTCCCGCCGGAGATGGCATTTGATGAGAAATTATTGCCGGTATTGGAAAAATTGAAGTCGAAGTGGGTTGTAATGGACGATTTACCGTATAATACCGTACACAAAACTCCAACGCCGGCAACCTGGCTCGCCGAGCGGAGCAAGATAGTATGCCTTATGCGCTCCCGGTTCTGGTCCAACGAAATGAGCTTTCATCTTCCTAGGGGCGACGATTTTGCCAATGAACTTTTCAATAATTTCGGACTTCAGTTTGAACGGCCGGTTTATCAGGCCTATGTGGTGCTCTGGACAGATGCCGAAACATTTGGCGAGCATCATCCGCAGGCGATTGAACATTTCCTAAAGCCGTTCATTAGAATGAAAAAGAAATTACCGATGAATCTCACGAGCCCGGAGGATATATTGAAGATCTATAGCGCACGCTCCGTTTCTATTCCGCCGGGAAGCTGGTCTTCAATGGCCGGGGACGTTATAAGTTCGCCCTTCGCCTATTGGAAAAATCCGAAAGAGGAATGGCACAAGCTTTGGTGGGACCTTGCCGAGCTCGCTTTAAAAATTTCCGCTGAAAAAACTGAAGTTGCAGCCATTTGCGACCGCACATTATATTCCTGCCAAACTTGGTATTGGACGAAAGAAAAATGCAAAGATTTATTTTTGTGGGCCGTACCCGATTTCAGGAAAATTCTTGAGTCCGGGACTCCCTCCCAGAAAAAAACCGGAGAAAGCCTGATTTCCGGCCTTTCCTAATGAATCTCACCCAACCCTCTCCTTACGAAGGAGAGGGTTCATTTTATGAATATAGGGATTTGTGCAATAATGATAAAAATGAAAAGGAGCCGTAAAATTATCAAGACAGCCTCAATTTTTTTAGTGATTTTTATCGGCCTGGCGATTTCTGCTTTTACGATATATCTCCGCTGGCAGACCGGTAATATAGTAAGAGAAGCTAAAATAACCGAATCGGCGCCGGCTCCTTTTCCGGTGGGTGTGAATCCCGCAAGAAAACAAATAACGGAGAATCCTGAGCTGGACTCGTTTTTTAAGAAGCATGTATCATCCGAGTACTCCGTCCGCCGATCAAAAAGCTGGACGGGACGCGCGCTGGCAATGCTTACCCAATACTCGTGGTATCAAAATCTTGCCTCTCTTAGCGGCCGGATACTTGTGATACAGCCGGGGGAAAGAAAAGAAGAGGTCGCCATGAATTTCGGGAAAATTCTGGGCTGGGACAGAATTCAAAGAGATGAATTTATTTCCGCGGTTTTGCGGAATCCGCCCGAATTGCCGGAAGGCAAGTTTGCCCCGCATTCGTATTTTGCTTCCCGCAGGGCAACTCCGATGGAAGCAGCTGATCTTGTGAACGCACAATTTGGAAAGGATTTTTTTTCCCGATACCCGACTTCAACGGAAAGAACAATTCCGTTAAAAAACGCGCTGACAATCGCATCGCTTATTGAACGCGAAGGGAAAGATTTTGAAGATATGCGGCTTATCTCCGGGATAATTTGGAACAGGATATTTATCGGAATGAAGCTTCAAATAGACGCGACCTTGCAATATGCCAAAGGCAGTAATAAATCCCAACCATGGTGGCCCCGGGTTTTCCCCGCCGACAAACAAATTGCATCGCCGTTCAATACATACGAGAATTTCGGCCTGCCTCCGGCGCCAATCGCAAACCCGTCAATGGATGCCGTACTCGCGGCGTTGAACCCGAAAAAAACGGAATGCATTTATTATTTCCATGACAAAGAAAGCATATTTCATTGCTCGCGCACATACAAAGAGCATGTCGCTCTTATTAAAAAGTTTTATTGAGGTTTTTTATTTGGCCCAGAATACGAAAGTGAAAAGCTTCTTCCCTCCGGCGAATTCGCGCACATAAAGAGAAGCTTTGCCGTCTTTTGATGTGCGGATCGATCTGCCCCATTCTCCGGGGTTGTTGGTGTCTATGCCGGCCGGGTTATTTGAAACTGTAGTTGCGCTCAATGTGGTGTTTGAATCCAAGTGCGCATAGATAGTTTCAAGCATATCGTAGTCGTGCGCGTTGGGATGCTGATTTGAAGACGGGTCAGATGTATAATCCATACAAGTGCTTAAGTTTGGATTATCAAAAATTTCATCTTGATGATCCAGCCCGAGCGTATGACCAATCTCCTGGCAAAGCACAAGATTTCTCCATTCAGAAGTATTGTATTTTGCGGTGTTGAAATAAGTATCGTTCATTTTTACATAGCCTTGCGTGATGTGCCCGCCCGAAGCCCAAATGCCGGCGATCCCGAGCCAACCGTTATTCCCATACTTGTAATTGCAAACTTCAACCTGTCCCGCAGTCGGGATACAGTTTTTCGGTGTTTTCCTGCCTTTGGTTCCATTTGTTCCACCGGGAACAATAGCGAGATCCAGTACGTTGGAAGCGCTCCAATCAGCTTGCGATGTAAGCAAATACGGAACCCACACAGCTGTCAGATTGTCTCCAACTTTCAATACAAAAGGATTTGCCGTCCTTGCCCAGTGGTACCCGCCCCACGAGTGGTCGGCCAATGCGACCGCGCCGACCGAAAGCGCCGCCAAAGCGAATAATGCCGCTACAATCTTTATGTTTTTCATATGATGTAAACTTAGCATATTCATGAAAAAAATGCAATACACAGGTGGAATAATGCTTTGAAATCTGCTAGAATCTGCCAATAAGGGCCATTAGCATAGTGGCAGTGCGCCCGGTTTGCATCCGGGTGGCGGGAGTTCGATTCTCCCATGGTCCACCATTCCGAATTTGAGAGCTTTCCCGCATAAGTACAAGCCATTCAATATTGATTTAGAGGAAATTAGAGAGCAAAATTGAACCGAAAAGTTGTCTGCACAAGATGAGTTAAAAATGGCAATCAAGGAACAGCATAAAAAATTTATCGATGAATAAGAAAATTAGTACACAAGAATTAAGCAAATTTCTTGGCGAAGCGAACAAAAACACTTACGCCAATAAGGATGCGCCTAAAGTTACTTCGAGCCGTTTAGAGTCTGAAGATTATCATTTTGAAAAAGGAGATTTAATTTATCACGATACATATTTTGGCGGGCGCGACTTTATTGGTGAGGAGATTGTTTACAAGGACAAAAAGCCAGTTTGGGGAGCTAATTATTTTGGCTTTGTTCTTGATGAGAGTGTGAGTGGAAAGGATGTTTATGATTTCCTCCGCAAAGCTCTTATGCAAGAATATGATCACGTAATTCCTGTTCGTGGACCCGCAAAATTTTCTGATGGTGAATGGGAATATACTTTTTCGGTAGAAGGCAGTTTAGAAAATTTTGCGGGCAAAGAGGAAATATCGCTAAACGACAAAATTGTTTATCGCTGTCTTGTTCATGGCGGGATGATTATATAATTATGGAAACGACGATCAATTTACTAATAAATGGTTCTCTTGCTCTGCTTGGTGTAGTGTTGGGACATTTTGTTACAAAACATACTCAAACTCCGTGGAGGCGGGCTAGTTTCTCTCAAAATGGTTTCGCGCAAAGTTTAGAATATCCCATTATTATTGCTTAAACCGATGATTTTGGTTAGATTGTTGAAAGACAGAGTTTGATAAATTGCAAAGAGATGCCGGATATTACCACGACGGATTTGACGACGGACTTAAACCTCGCGGAACCATTGATCTTAAAAAAATAAAAAATTTCGACGACATGGCGCGCGCCATGGAACATTCGGCTTTTGGCGGGCGCAAAGTCGGCGAGGCTATCGAGGTTGCTTATAAAATGTTCTCTGATCCTGACGCATTCGTCGTTGCGACATTTTCCGGGGCTATGACGCCCGCGGGAATGGGCTCGCTCGTTTGTGAAATGCTCGACAAGGGATACATACAGGTAATTGTGTCGACGGGCGCCTTGATAACGCACGGGTTCGTTGAATCCACCGGCAGGGCGCATTTTTTGCACGATAATAAAATGAGCGATTTAGAGCTTTTTGAAAAAGGCTACAACCGCATCTATGACGTTGTCGAGCTTGAGAAAAATTTGGACGACATAGAGGAAATCGTGCATCAAGTGCTGGCTTTACTTAAGCCCGGCGCAACGCTTTCTTCGCGCGTGGTTACGCATCTCTTGGGACAATGGCTCGCAAAGCACGCGGAAGGTCGCGGAATATTGAAGAGCGCGTACCGCAAAAATGTGCCGGTTTACATTCCGGCATTTACCGATTCCGAACTTGGGCTTGATATCGCAATATATAACCGGAAAATGGTTGCCGAAGAAAAAAAACAGTTCGCATTCAATCCTTTTTTCGACCTCGAACATTTTTTGGAGTTGATAAATCAACAAAAAAAAATCGGCATTTTTACCATCGGCGGAGGAGTGCCGCGAAATTGGGCACAACAGATAGCTCCGTATAGTGAGCTTATCTGCGGACGCATGCCGAAAGGAAAAGCTCCGCCGCATCTCCGCGGTATAAAATATAGTTGCGCGCTCCGTATCTGCCCGGATGCGGTAGAATGGGGCGGGCTTTCGGGATGTCCTTATAGCGAAGGGAAATCGTGGGGAAAATTTACCGAAGATTGCATGACCGCGGAAGTCCTGGCCGACGCCACGATGGTCTGGCCGTTCATTATAAAGGCCGTAGGCCAGCGCCTGCGTAAAAACGGCTTCCGTAAAATAAAGAAAAATTTCAACCTGAAAGAACAGTTGAAAACTGTGGATGGGCTGACCGAACAATACCGTCTGCAATACTGATCAAAACACCTGCCAAAAGGTGTTTTTTATTAAAATTCTGGTATAATGCTTTTATCATGCTCGATATCAAGTTCATACGCGAGAACGCGGATCTGATCAAAGAAGCGGCGGCGAAAAAACACGTCAAAATAGATATTGACCGGCTATTGGCTATTGATGAAAAAAGACGCCAACTTATCGGTGAGATAGACAAGATGCGCCAGGAGCATAAAGCCGGTTCCGACCAACTCGCTTCGCTCTCCCGCTCAGAGTCGGGACAAATTGATAAAGACAAATTATTATCACAATTAAAAGAGGAGAAAGATAAATTATTGCATAAAGAATTCGAGTTCAAAACCGTGGAAGGGGAGTTTGATGAACTAATGCTTGGAGTCCCAAATGTTCCGGACCCTTCTGTACCAGACGGCGACTCGGACGAAGACAATCAGGAAATAAGAAAATGGGGAAGTCCGAAAATAGAGCATGGGCGCAACTACATGACATTGATGCAGATGCATGATATGGCAGACTTTGAGCGGGGCGCAAAAGTCTCCGGATTTCGCGGATATTTTTTAAAAAATAACGGTGCGCTTCTGCAGTTGGCTCTTTGGAATCTGACCGTTGAACACTTAGTTAAAAAAGGATTCCAACCCTTTCTGGCGCCGTCTCTCGTCCGCCGGGAAAATTTAGTCGGCACGGGCTGGTTCGGCGGCCTGAATAATCCCACTGAAGAAGATGTGTACAAAACACAGGATGATATTTATCTTTCCGGCACCGCCGAGGTCGCAATGATGGGCTATCACCGGGACGAAACTTTGGCCGAAGCCGAATTCCCGAAGAAATACGCCGCGTTTTCTCCCTGCTTCCGGCGCGAAGCCGGAAGCTACGGCAAAGACACGAAAGGAATTTTCCGCGTACATGAATTTTTTAAAGTTGAGCAGGTGATACTTTGCAAAGCCGATCATCAGGAATCGGTAAGCTGGCACGAAGAGCTAACGAAAAATTCCGAGGAAATAATGCAGATGCTTGAAATCCCGTATCATGTGGTGCTTAACTGCGGCGGAGACCTCGGCTTGGGTCAGGTAAAAAAATACGACATTGAAGGCTGGCTTCCTTCCGAAAAAAAATATCGCGAAACGCATTCGGCTTCTTATTTCCATGATTTCCAAACCCGCCGCTTAAATATCAAATACAAGGATGCTGAAGGGAAGACGCGCTTCGCGCATTCATTAAACAATACCGCTATAGCCACTCCGCGTATATTAGTGATGCTTTTGGAAAACCACCAAAACGAGGACGGAAGCATAAATATCCCGAAATCTCTACAAAAATATTTAGGCAAAGAGAAAATAGAAATAAAAAAATAGTCCCGCGGGAGACTATTTTGTTTTTTTAATTTTTTTTCGGTTCAACTTCCAGGCACCACCAGCCATTAGAAAGTATAGACCGGACTCTTCGGCCACCCAAGCGGTCGATAAGATTCTTGATGCCTTTGCAGTAGATTGTCGCGGAGCCATTGCTTATTGTGGTATTTGTCTCTATTACTGCTTGAAGTATTTCCTTAGGTGCAGAATTGCAAAGCATGTCGACAAGTGTTTCATCCGGCGATATCTTCCATTGCCAGTACGACCAGCGATTCGCATGAGTTTTGTATGAGTCGCATTTGCCGAGATCTCCGGCGTTCTCGCCCAAAACTGACAGGAGTAATTCCATAGAGTGCCGCCATGGTTTTTCAGTCATTTGCATCGACGCAATTTCTTTATCTCTGCATTCCTTGCATTCGCGTTCGCCACGAAAAGGATTGCTATCCGCAAATTTAAGCCAATTTGACGAGTTCCAAATGCCGTTTTCGTAGGGAATAATATTCCTATCGGATAAAGAGCGCTTGGCATACCATGGACACGATTTAGAATCAACTTCAAACCACATTGTTGTGCGATCGAAGTATGGCTCACAAGTAATTATAACAGTGTCTCCAATTGTCACATCAATATACGAAAAACCCATTTTTATTTGATGAGGGCACCTGACCTGCAGGGCGCCAAAATCTGGCCTATCTTTTACAAACATTATTGAATGCCTGCCGACGCCCGGCCACATTACATAGGGCATTATTGCCATAATAAAAACCTCCTATATGATTTTATATATCAAATGACAATCAATTTTGTGAGCTCGCTTTTTGCATTCAATGCAATGCGCACCGCAAAGGAGGAAGTAAATCCGTTCCGCATAAGCTCTTCCACGACAGCAAGCAGCGTCTTGCCTTCGTTAAGCTCAATTTTTGTGAGTTCAAAAATGTCACTGTCCACTTCTCCGACTTCCGTATCATGCGAATAGATCTTAACTTGTTCCATTGCCGGACCCTCTTTTCTAGCTACAATATTGCATGTTTGTAACATTTTGTCAATATCAATAAAAAGTCCACTCCGTTCGAACTTTGGCGAGTTCTAATCCTCTGAGATAAAGATCTCGATATATGGATAGAGTCGGACGACATTCGCGTATCGCTTTCTTTCGTAAGACTATCTCATAGGCTAAAATATGTCTATGGACATGAAATCTTATAGGAACCAAAAAATACGGAGCGAATTCGCGAGACGCCTGAAGCGATTTTCTGTCTTTTTTGCGCTTGCATCAATGCTTATTTGGGCCTTTTTCTGGCTTCCGTGGTTCCGCATTTCCCAAATAAACGCAAATGGTTTTGCGTCTGACGGCGATATCAAGTCAGCCGTTTTGCCGTACCTTGCGTCTCTCAACGCTTTCGGGTTGCCGAATAATAATTTTTTTCTGTTGCGTACGTCCAGATTGGAAAATATTTTAAAAGAAGACGCCATCGGATTGGCAAACGTCAGGAAAACTTTTCCAAAAACCATACATATTGATTTTCCGGAAACGGAGCCGTGGCTCATTTATTGTTCTGCGGGTAATGATTGTTATTATGTATCTGAAGATGGAATTTTATCGGAACGCTCGCCGCATTTTTCTATAAGCCCCATACCTCGGATTATTTCGATTAAAAACGGTGTGAGACTTGGCGACAATATAATATCGCCGGAGGACGCATTGTTATTGCGCAAAATATTTCAAAACCTAAAAAAACAGAATACCTATGCCGCGTCGGTCTCGTTTATCGCGGACGGAACACTAAAAATAACGACTTCCGAAAACTGGTATTTGCTTATCTCGAGAAATTCCAATTTTGGGCAGATATTTGCCGATCTCAAGCTTTTATTTTACCACAACATAAAAGATTCCCGCCCGCACCTTGAATATATCGATATGCGTTTTGACAATAAGGCATTTTATAAGCTAAAATAAAAATCATGGAAGGGTTCATAGAAAATTACGCTGAAGGCGGAGGATTTTTAAATTCCCACAACCTTTGGATGCAAAAAGCGGGGGAAGCTTTGGCGTCTGCCGGATACGGAGGCGGAGGAACATTGGGCGCGGCGGAAATGCTTAAACATCTGGGAACCGAATTTGATCCTTCTGTGTTACTCGCGACCGCCGGCATCACTGCGGCCGTTATGTATTTAGGAGCGAAATTTATCGGATCAAAACATGCAAAATAACGAGCTGCAAAAAGCGCTTGAATCTCTGGGCGCGACCGGGGAGCAAGCCTTAAAAGCGATAGACGACGTAAATAACGTTGTTTTAGCGAAAATAAATCAATTTGCGGAATCGAATAATATTTCAAATCTTTCCAAAGAAGACTTTGAAATGATAGCCAAAGAAACCTGGGAGGACTATTTCAAGGCGCTTTCTCCGCTTGCAAAATAATCGAGCACGCGCTAAGAATCTTCTTAGAAGCAGGTGTTTTAATGGATAATTTTTGGGAAATATTCCATGCCGCATGGGGAGCTGACCGAGGTTGCGACGAAAAGCGCTCCGAAAGCTATGATAAAAACGCTTGGATATATGTTCAGGTTAAATTACAGGCTTACTTCAAAAATCATCCGCTTGAGCCGAAAAAAATATACGACGATGGCGGTAACAGCCGATAAATCGCACTAATCCAATTTATAGATCAAAATGGACATTCCGGCCCGCAGCTGCGGGCTTTTATTTTTGAGCCAAGAATATGTGTCTTCCGGTTTGATATGAGCGTCGCCGCAACCCGGCTGATCAGGCGGGCAATTGTACCGAGCCTGCGAACCGACGAGTGAACTTACCGAGACCGCAAAATATGAGCCGCCCGGAAGCCGACCTTTCGTGGTTTAATATTATTTTTTTCTTTCCATCGGACCTGTCTAT
>CAZXFC010000022.1:15105-18045 GCA_964640425.1 uncultured Candidatus Saccharibacteria bacterium
CCCGAAATAATCGATATATATTTTTTTAATATAATTTTCTTCCTTCCATTGGGCCAGTCTTTTTAGATCCTGGCCCCAGTCATAGTTCGAATCAGTTGCAACCCTGTATCCGCCGTTCATTCCTCCGCCCAAAATATTGTAAAACGAAACATAATATGGAAATGCGCGAACCATATTCAAAACCATCAAAAATAAAATGACAAAAACAAAAAATTATTTCGGTGCCCGCTTAAGATAGCTTTAGTAAAAAGACCGAACCCAGTCGAAAAATGTTGCCGGAGACTCGAAGGTTATCGGTCGAAGCCAGATAATTATTTCGCGGGCCGCTAAAAAATAGATAAAGGGGAGCGTCGGTAATATATGCCTTACTCCGATGTTAAGCGGATTCGCCATGGATGCTATCCAATAAACCGTTATGAACAGCATTGCGGCGACTAGCGAAAAATTCATTCCTATCCATTCTTTCACCGCAACGAGCGAACGTTCGCCTTTTTTTACTTTCCAAAATGCAAATAATAGCGCCGCGAACGCAAACAAATGGAACGCCAACTGCTCCTTCAACAGATAAATTACCGGGAAATAATACAGCCAGCCTTTGGCTGAAACTTCACCCATAAAATACGCCGTGTTCCCTCCAGCCGTCCTGCGTGCCGTCATTAAAAATCCGAAAAGATATTGGCCGAGAGGACGCGTAATTTCGTTGCTCACCAGCCACAAGTCAACGTCGGCAACATAAGGAACTTTATATCCCGCAAGCATGGTTTGGACGTCGGTTCTTTGCTGTTCGATCGGGTAATTCCAGGTATGGTAGGCGTAGACTATCCAGATAACGCCTATTGCGAGAAGGTTTGCGATAAAAAGATGGACCAAGGCCTTGGCAGCAGATTTTTCAAGACCCGCATATTCGCCTGCTGGCGAATTGCTAAGTCTCGCGCCGTCGCGCTGCGAAAAGTCTTGAAAAACCTCTGCCTTCGGCCTCTTAACCCAGCACCAAAGCAAAAATAAAATCCCATAAATCGGCAAAAGCAAAATAAGCGAAAATTTGAACATAAGAACCAAACCCAAAACGATTCCTAATTTAAGAGTATTTTTCCAGGACGGATTCGCCAAAAACTTTAAGTAAAAAACAATTCCAAGAAAAAATCCCAAAGCGGCGCCGATGTCCGTGGTTACGTATCGCGAATGCGCAAGCACGGTGGGGGAGAAACTGTAAAAAAACAATGTTAATAGCCCGACCCGGAAACCATATTGTTTTTTTGTCCATAAAAATAAAAGCCATCCAAAGACTACCGCGAGAAGCATTATCGGAAAACGCGCGGCAAAAAGAATTTTGTCGGGGTTATTCCCGAATTCATAGAGCAGCGCGTGCCCGGCCTGCCATTGGCGGTCGTTAACATTCTGATTTTGCCAAAAATCGGGGCGTAATTCAAAATTTAAATTTAAAAATAAAAGCGGCAGAGCAGCCAGGTTTTTTATCAACGGCGGATGCTCGGGGTTCAGCCGCGAATCCGCGTATTTGAGCGCCGTGTATCCAGAAGGAATGTGCGCCACCTCATCGAACGTCGCTGAATCGCTCCAAGAGGAACCGATCAAAAGCGCCAGCATGAATCCAAGCATCAAAACAGCCAAATAATTTGAGAGTCTTTGCATTAGCTTATTTCTCCAAAGTTATAAATCCTTTCTCCGCAGTTATTTTAAGTCCCGGAACGGCGCTGCGAAGCTCGGCATATATCTGCGGTGGCGATTCAACGGGTATCAGGACGCAATGCTCCCTGCAATCGATTTTGTTAAATTCAACCCTGCCGACATAGTAAATATTTTTTTCAACTTGCTTTGCCGGAAAATAAGTGTTTGTTATAAAAATAATCGGCATAAATGACAGCGGACGGCCGGTAACGTCAATCGTGTCAACGCTGTCCGTAACCACGTATTTTTTTATAGCCACTGGCGCGGAATTCAACCAATGAGCCTGGAACATTTGCTCACCCAAAAAAGAATTGTAAACCTCAGCACTGCCGGCCCAGCGTTGAAAATATTGATTGAATGTGTTGACCGCCACCGCAAGCAAAAAAATAAAAATCAAAATCTTAAGCTCTTGCTCAATGCGGTTTAGCCGAAAAAGCTTTGCCGGGAATCGTTCTTTCCATCGCTCGAGCCATGATTTAACATTATCAATTACAAATTCCATGCCCAGCGCTGAAAATATCATGGCGGGAGGCAAAAGGACTATCGCGCGAAGGGCATGCGGAAGTCCTTCTGAGGATATGACGACCGGTAACATCATTATTATGAACCATAGCAGTATAAAGGTGCATGCATTGCGCGGGAAAGCACGCGGTGTTTTTGGGGACCCGCCTGCCGGACGGGCAGGTTTAACACCGAGTATTGAGGAGCGCAACGCTTTCCAAATACCCAGCAAAAATAAAATTCCGACCGGCCACCAAAGTTGAGGCGCTCCGCTGAAATTGTGCCGCCAGTTGAAATCGCCGTAAAAATTGAACATTTGAAGCGTCTTTGCGAAGTTCTCGGAAAACTGCGCTAGCGGATTAGGAGAACTGAAAATCGAAATTCCGGCGGTGCGGCCAAAAAAATCCGCCGGATTTCCCGCATAATAGATAAGAAGCGGCGAAGCGGCGACTAACGCCATAAAAATAAAGAGTAGGATAAGGCACGGCGCACAATGGGTTTTGGAAGCTAAGCTTCCACTTGGAAGCTTAGCTTCCAAGTTAAAATTCTTATAAAATAGCCACAGCGGATAAAGGGCGATGAGCGGAGCCACGCGGTAGGCGATATAACTATGTACGCCGAGGCCGAAAACCAGACCGGCCAAGGCAATTAGAATATCGGGGCGAGACCAAATTGCCCCAGCACCAGATTTTGCAACGACACGCATATTCTCCTGCTGGAGAATTGCTCTGCTCACGCCGCCGCGCTGCGCAA
>CAZXFC010000023.1:0-17396 GCA_964640425.1 uncultured Candidatus Saccharibacteria bacterium
TTTTATATCCTCCTTATCTCCTCGGCGATTATGGAAGGCGAGTCGTTGCGGAAAGAATAATTTCCCGTGACCATGACGCAATTGTTTTCGATTATATTTTGGCCGTATTGCTGGAGGGTGCGCGGGAAAACGACGCATTCGATCTCGTCAGTCATGTCCTGAAGCTTTAAGAAGAGCATCGATTCTCCCTTTTTGGTCGTTATACGGCGCGAGGTCAAAATAAGCGCGGCGACGGAAGCCTGCGGTCCGTAAGTGCCGCCTTTTTTTATTTTGAAGGAAGATATGGGAATTATGTAACCGTTTTTCCCATTCTTTTTGTTGTCGTTATTGAATTTTTCGAGAGGATGCCCGGAAACATAAACTCCGAGGAGCTCGCGTTCCCAAGCAAGCTTTTCCTCAAGCGTTGCTGGTAAGGTTTTTGATAGTTTAAGTTGCGGGAGAGTTGATTTATCAGACATTTCTGAAAAAAGCGATGACTGGCTGTCGTTCGAACTTTTGCGGTGCGCTTTTGCATATTCCAAAATTTTATCCATATTTTTGACGACCTCGTTCCTTTCGGCAAATCCGTCCAAGGCCCCGGCTTTGGCCAGCGATTCGAGTGATCTTTTGTTTAAGTCTTTTGAGTCGACCCTTTCCAGAAATTCGGCGAGCGACGTGAAAGATCCGTTTTTATCGCGTTCCACAATTATCGCTTCAACGATATTTTCCCCGACATTTTTTATCGACGTGAGCCCAAATCTGATTTTTGGCGGTTCACCCGCCGCTTGGCGGTCCGACTGCAAAGCGGGTATGGAAAATATTTTATTGCTTTGGTTGATATCCGGAGGCAAAACGGAAATCCCCATTTCTTTGCATTCCTTGATCAGCATTGCGATGCGTTCGGTATCTTTTTTATCGTTGTTGAAAAGCGATGTCATGAATTCGAGAGGATAATAATATTTAAGCCAGGCTGTCTGAGCCCCGATTATCGCGTATGCGGCCGTATGCGCCTTATTGAAACCGTATCGCGCGAAAGGCTCCAGAAGTTCTCCCAATTCTTGGGCTATTTTCGCATCAATGCCGTTTTTTATCATTCCGCCGACGAATTTTTCTTTTTGCTCTTCGAGAAGACTTCTTATTTTCTTACCGATGGCTTTGCGCAAAATGTCGGCTTCGGCGAGAGTAAACCCGGCCATTTCCTGCGCAATCTGCATCATTTGCTCCTGATAGATCGTCACTCCGTAAGTCGGCGACAATATTTTTTCCAATTTAGGATGGATATAAGTGACTTTTTCTTTGCCGTGCTTTCGCAAAATAAATGAGGGGATAAGCTCCATCGGGCCGGGGCGGAAGAGCGATATCATGGCGATGATGTCTTCAATGTCGTGCGGCTCCAGCTCCACTAAATATCTTGTCATTCCCGAACCTTCAAGCTGGAAAACTCCCACGGTTTTCCCTTCGCGGAGCATTTTGTAGGGTTCAGGATCGTTTACGTCGATATTTTGAATATCTATTTCTTTGCCGTACCTTTCTTTTATCAAATCGATGGTATTTTCCATTATCGATAGGTTTTTCAATCCGAGAAAATCCATTTTGAGAAGTCCCAAGTCGACGATGCCGTGCATATCGTATTGCGTTACGATCGCCTCATGCCTCGCATCGTCGTCTCCCCGCACGGCGGCGCGCTGCAACGGCACCATGTCTGTGAGAGGATTTTTTGTGATAACAACTCCCGAAGCGTGAACCGAAGCATGGCGGCATACGCCTTCCAGTTTCATTGCGGCGTCTAACATTTTTTTCGCGTCCGGGCTCGTCTCATAAATGTTTTTAAGTTCAGGAACTTCTTTAAGGCATTTTTCCAGATATCCTTCTTTTTCTCCCTGATTCGGGTTGAAAGGTATCATTTTTGCGGTTTGGTCGGCCAATGCGAGTGAGATGCCCAAGGCCCGCCCTGCGTCGCGAATCGCCGCGCGGGCCGCCATTGTGCCGAAAGTGATAATTTGCGCAACATGATCCCTTCCGTATTTTTGGGCGACATATTCAATTACTTCGTCCCGCCTCGTATCCGCAAAATCCATATCGATGTCGGGCGGCTCCACGCGCGCAGGATTTAAAAATCTTTCGAAAATAAGATTGTATTTTATCGGGTCGACGTTCGTTATTTCCAAAACGTAAGAGACGATTGAGCCTGCCGCCGAGCCTCTTCCCGGGCCGACCGCGATTTTTTGTTTTTTTGCCCAATTGACGAAATCCCACACCACCAAAAAATATTCAACGAACCCGGTCGTTTGCAAAACCGAAAGCTCGTAAGCAAGGCGCTTTTCTATTTCTGCGCCGGGTTTTTCACCATATCGTTTTATCAGTCCTTCTTCGCAAAGTTTTTCGAGGTACGAAAATGCCGTTTCGCCTTCGGGAAGAGGAAAGCTCGGTATTTGGATTTTACCCAGTTCCATTTTCAGATCGCACATCTCTGCGATTTTCAGCGTATTTGTAATTGCCTCGGGCGTATCTTTGAAAAGTTCAGCCATCTCTTCAGGCGCGCTGAGCGAATAATCGTCGTCTTTCATCGTGAGCCGGTCCTCGTCGTCGAGCCTTGTATTGGTTTGCACCGCCAAAAGCACGTCGTGGGCCGACGCGTCATTTTTTTTTAAATAATGGATGTCTTGGGTCGCGACAAGCCCCACGCCGTGTTTTTTAGCGAAAGCTACGAGGTCGGCCATCAGCTTATTATAATTCGGCACTGAAGGATGGCTGCCTATTTCGATGAAAAAATTTTCTTTGCCCAAAATCTCCTGATATTGCGCCAAAAGTTCATCTGCCCTTGCTTCGTCGTTGTTCAAAAGAGCGCGCGGAATTTCGCCCGTCATGCATCCGGAGAGAGCGACGAGGCCGGCCGAATACTTTCTCAAATTTTCTTTATCTATTCTCGGCTTGTAATAGAAACCCTCCAGATGGGCGAGCGTCACGAGCTTCACGAGGTTTTTGTAACCCTCCAGGTTTTTTGAAAGCAATATCAAATGATATCTTTTGTCGTCTATGCCGGGGCGTTTTTCATAAAGAGAACCGGCGGCGACGTAGGCTTCAACTCCGATGATCGGCTTTATTCCCGCTTTTTTACAGGCTTTGTAAAATTCTATCGCGCCGTAAAGATTGCCGTGATCGGTTATCGCCAAGGCGGGCATGCCCATTTTTTTTGCTTCCTTAACAAGGCCGTCAATTTTTGCAAGGCCGTCCAAGAGCGAATAATGCGAATGAGTATGTAGGTGAACGAATGACATATTAATAATTTGATTCTAGCAATTATTTTAGGTTTTGCTAATATATATTCAAAAATGCGGGAAAAAACTTGTAGCAACTGGCTGCCCGCCATTTATCAACCCCGGAGGTTCAGATTTTTAACTGTCATACTAAGGCAGTTTTTTCTTTTATTCCAGCATTAATGTTAGAAGCTCGGTGTCTAACAATTTTGCCGTGCTGGATTTTACAAAACCGAGGTATTCCACTTTGTTTGCGAATTGGTCCAGGACGATATCCGGCAGCAAAAGAGGTCCCCATCGATTTGTCACAGTATAGTCCTGATAGCTGGACCACGTATATACGTGGTCTTTTTGTTTCCACTCTTTCATTTCTCGCGGATTACGGTGAATATATGCTGAAAGATGTAGAAGCTGCCGATCATCTTCGACATGTACAATTTTATACGGACCTTGGAACAAATGGCCGGATTTATTATATTTTGTATTGAAATATTTTGTGTATGCCGTAAGAACTCTTTGCATATATTGCGAAATACCGCCTTCAATGCCTTCTTTTATGGTCAGATGAAAATGATTTGGCATTAAAGCAAAATTTACTAATTCCACAGAGCGATTTTTTATAATTTCGGCAATCATTGATTTATCGATGTTAAAAGCTCGGTGTCTAACAAATCTAGACACGTATCGGCCGATGTTATAGAGAATTTCCGGAGATTGGAAATATAAAATCAAGAATAAGAAGCGTGCCTTGTCTTTTTCGTCAAGAAAGATTTGCTGTTTATTATTGCCGCGATTGAAAAGATGGTAATACTCTCCGGGCGCGATAGGTGTTGTTCTCATATGTGCATCAAGCTAGCATGTTAGAAGCTCGGTGTCTAACAATTTTATATTCTATGTATTTTATGCTCCAATGCCAATAGATAAATAAGGCAGAGATGCTTTTTAAGCTCCTTGCAAATATTTATACGGCCGGACGCACATTCGGTGAAGCGAAGCCCAGGATTGATGCGCTTACAAGGCGAGGTTTTAGCGTGACGAGCGATATTTTGGGTGAATTTAACAAAGATCGAGAGAGAATTGAACAAGCGGTTGACGAGTATTTACTGCACATGCAGGTACTGGGCTTACTGCAAAAAGCCAAAGGAACCGGAAATATTGTAAGCCTGGCCGTTAAGCCGTCGCGTATCGGGCTTGAACATTCATATGGGGTTTTCCAAAAAAATCTTCATATTATTGCCGAAGCCGCTAAAAATGCGGGAATATTTCTTTGGACTGACGCTGAAAAAAAGAAAGACCGAGAAATAGTTACCGTCTCGAATATAAGAGAGCGTGCCATGGGCTTCGATAATATAGGGCAGGCAATTCAATGTGTCCATTCCGATGCCGAAAAATTTATTGAAGAACTTCTTAAATGGAATATTGGTATTCGTTTTGTGAAAGGCGCGTATACTGACGGAGACCTGAAAAAAGACACGGACATTGTCCAAAATTTTAAAAATTGTTTTTGGTCAGCGCTTTTTCATTTCAGAAATTCAAAGGAAAAAGCTACTATAGCCGCGGCTACCCACGATAGCAGGCTCATCGATTATGCGCTCAGGTTCAGGGAAATAGATCCGGATCTCGCGCAATTTATCCAGATTCAGATGCTATATGGTATCCGCGTGAAGCTGTGGTTTGAGCTTATAAGGAAAGGGGTTGATCTTTTGATATACGTCCCTTGGGGACCCGACCGGATCGGCTTCTTAAAGCGCCGACTCAAAGAAGGCATCCAGCCGGGCGCCAAATGGCTTTTTATCAGGAATATTTTCGAAGCGTGGTTTTATAGATTTTCTGATGACTATCCTTACGGTTTTGGAGAAGATACTTTTAATAAAAAATAACATTTCATCCGGCGTCAATGGCGCCGGATTTGTTTTTTTTACAGTCACTTGGCTTCCCGAGACCTAAGTGCTATATTGCGCGGCATGAGAAAATCAAAATTTGTAAATGGGGAATTTTATCATATTTATAATCGCGGAACCGACAAAAGAGTAATTTTTTCCGATCAATACGACTTTGAGCGCTTTCTTCGGGCTATGAACGAGTTTAACTCAATCAAGCCGGTTGGCAGCCTTTACGAAAATTCTTTTCGCGACCGACTTAGGTCTCGGGAACCTAAGTTGGTAAATATCGTTGCTTATTGTCTAAATCCAAATCATTTTCATATTATTTTAGAGCAAATGAAAAACGGCGGGATAAGTAATTTTATTCAAAAACTTGGAGGTGGGTATGCTAATTATTTTAACGCTAAATACAAAAGGTCGGGAACTCTTTTTCAAGGAAGATTCAAATCAAAGCATGTGGATTCAAATGAATATTTATTGCATTTAAGCGTATACGTAAATTTAAATAATAAAGTTCATAAAATAAAAAATCAGAACTTCAGATCAAGTTGGGATGAATATATGAGAGATAACAAAACAAGCTTGTGCGGGACAAAAATAATTTTGGATCAGTTTAAGAATTCAAAAGAATACAGGATTTTTTCCGAAAGCTCTTTGGTGGATATATTACAAAGGAAGGAAACGCACAAGGAGATAGAAAATCTGTTGCTAGAATAGTTACTTAGGTTCCCGAGACCTAAGTAGTGCTCATTCGGGCGTTAATTGCGCCTGACTCTATGTTTTTTTTAGGAATATGCTATCTTAATTTAAGAATGTTTTTGTAGAGGCGTATTGTGGTTGCTTATATTTTATTGGCAGTTATTGCTGTTGTTTTGGATTATTTTTTTGGCAAAAATGCTTTCACGAGTTGGTTTGGCTGGTACTTATTTCTAAGCGTTGTCATTTGCATGCCGGCGCACATGTATTCTTACATTCTACAACTTACGTTAGGAAGCGAGGAATTCGCAAAAAAATACCCAAATCCCGAAGAATATCTAGCTTCGCATAAAACTTTTTTGTTTGCAATATTTTACAGCTTATTTCTCTAATTTTGGTGGAAATGGCTTTAAATAACGCCCGCAATTTTGAGGGCGTTTTCTATTTGTCAGGAATATTATGTATTATTTATGTGTGGTTAAATACATCATTGGAATCGACGAGGTTGGGAGGGGACCGTTGGCCGGGCCGATGATGGTCGGCGCCGTTGCGATTGCCGGAGAGCCGCCGGACGCCGGATTTTTGAGAGGAATAAAAGATTCTAAGAAACTGACAAAACTCCGGCGCGAGAATTGGAGCAAGAAAATTTGGGCGGAGAAAAACCGGCCCAAGGCCGGCCAGCCTGGGGCTGGCGAAATTAAAATTGCAATTGTCTCTATTGGTCCGTCCGTTATCGACAAATACGGGATATCTGCATCATTAAAACTCGCGGTAGCCAAGTGTCTTAAGATTTTGGTTAAAACCGATGACGAGTGCGAAATATTTCTCGATGGCTCGCTTTATGCGCCTGAGCAATATAAAAATCAACAAACAATTATAAAAGGAGACGAAAAGTTTCCGGTAATTTCCGCGGCTTCGGTGGTGGCCAAAGTTTACCGCGACAAAATAATGCAAAAACTTTCGATAAAATATCCCGAATATGGTTTTGACAATCATGTCGGCTATGGCACCGCCGCCCACATCGCGGCGATAAAAAAACACGGCCTCTCGGCCGTCCACCGCAAAAGTTTTTGCAAAAAAATTCTTATTGATTAATATGAAAGGTATGAACGAGCAGTCTTCACGGTCAGAAACTCCCCAAGAACTAAACGAACTATTGCAGGAACCCGGCAAGGATTATAGTCATTTAATCAGGAAGATAGAAAAATTTGACGGGAAGTACGCTGAAATTCTTAGGACAAACTATTCTGAAATTTGGGATGATTATATTTTTAAAAGGACAAATGCGGATATTAATATTGACTCCCTTTTTCAAAAGGCTTTACCGGATGAAACACTTGTTGATTTGGGTGGGGCGGCGGGGAGGCTAAGTGAGCTGGCTGGAAAATATAAGGCTAAGATGTATTTAGATGCTGATTTATATCCTTACGGAGCTGATGATCCGGAACCCGCTGACCCCACTAAAGGAAATATAAATATTAACGATTATTATGATGTGATAACAAATACAAAAATGTTTGAGGGTAGCATAAAAAAATTAATAGTTAGAAGCGATATGCTTGATTTCGCGAGCCGAATAAAAGACGGATCCGTAAACCTTACGCTAAACGGCATTGATTCATTTATTATTAAGGACCCAAAATATCACGAGGCATTGGCAAATGAAATTGCCCGGGCGGCCAAGCCGGGTGGTATTATATTCGGTAATCATTCAACTAGCTTAATGATGCTCGTTAAGATGATAGAAGGTGGGCCACTACGAGACAAATTTGAAATAGCAAAGAATCATCAGGGTATGATTGTCATCCAAAAGAAAAACTAAAAAACACGGCCTCTCGGCCGTCCACCACCGCTCATTTTGTAAGAATATATAAGACTATTGTGTCTAAAATTTACGATCGTGCAAAGTAGGCACTATAAGCGTAAGAATAATCGGCAGACGCTTATTTTATCGAAATATAATTTATGCTATTTTAAAGTAAGATTTGGCGGATAATTTGGATTATAGGATCAAAAGAAATCTTGTATCGGCTTGTCTTGAGATGATTGACACAATGTTTACAAAGGAAAAACTTTCGGGAACCGGCGCGTCAGAGGAGCTTATTTTTGCGGCGCTTGCCGAGATAACGAATGCGCATTGCGAGTTTGAACAGGATGCGGAATTTATGGTACATCTCGTAGTTGATAATTATTTAAGTCCTTTAAAAAGCCTTATGCCGCAAGCGGTAAATTTGGCACCAATATTTGTTGTGTTTTGCAAAAACAATAAATTTCATTATGAGCTTAAAATGGTAAACTCGTATGAAATGAATGAACTGATCTGGGCCGGAAAAACCGATATGGATCCGCGAATAAGCGTCATCGAAAATTGGGGATTATTGGTGAGAATGGATTGGACCCCAAGGCTATTACCGAAACCGCGAAATTAAGTCTGCTTGCAGGCAGAAGCCTGCACTTGCAGGCTTTTTCTTTTTGTGCTAAAATCTAGCATTATGACAGTAAGGATGCGTCACACGCCGTCTCACACGGCAAACAGGAGGAGTCACCATGCGTTATCAGGCGTGGTCTCGGTAAAATGCGCCAAATGCGGAATTGATGTCCTGCCTCACCGCGTTTGCGCAAATTGCGGCTTTTATAAAGGCAGAGAAGTCGTGGATGTGCTTAAAAAATTGACAAAAAAAGAAAAGAAAGCGAAGCAAAAAGAGATAGATGCACATACCCACGAAGTGGGAGAACCGGAAAATAAATAAAAATTCAAATAGATTCTCTCTCGGCAAAAGCATCTTAACAATTCAACCATTTAACCACTCAACGACTTATGGCAAACAGACACTTATCCAGATCAATCGCGATGCAGTCGCTTTTTGAATTGGATTTTTACGGTCGCCTCGGAGGGAAAATGGCCGCAAAGAAAAAAGAACTGGGAGAGATACTTCTGCGCACTATAGAGGAATTCGGACCCGGGCTCGACGACGGAAGTTTTGCCAAAAAAATCGCCATGGGAGTTTTGGAAAAACAGGAAGATATCGACGATATCATACAAAAAGCGGCGCCCGAATGGCCCATCGCGCAAATCGCTCCCGTAGACAGGAATGTCCTGCGCGTCGGGCTTTATGAATTGCTTTTTGGCGAAAGAAAAGAAGTCCCGCCAAAAGTGGCCATAAATGAATCAATCGAGCTTGCCAAAAGTTTTGGAGGGGATTCCTCAGGTAAGTTCGTTAACGGAGTTCTGGGAACGGTTTACAGGGAACTCGGCGAGCCGGGTAAAGACGACAAGGGCAAAAAAGGCGAGCTGTTGGATTTAAACAAGCTTCCCAAAGAAGAGCTAGGAGGCGCGGTGGTGATACGCCGCGAACGCGACAATGTTTTATTTGCCATGGTGCACGACGTTTTTGGTCGCTGGACCTTTTCAAAAGGGCACCTGGAAAAAGACGAGACCATTGAAAACGGAACTTTACGCAAAATAAAAGAGGAATTCGGGATAACAAATCTGAAACTGCTCAAAAAAATTGGCGAGAACGAATACATCGCTTCTGACCCTGATACCGGACCTACAAGGAGGCACGTGAGCTACTTTCTGGCCGAGACGAAAGACAAAGTGCTCAAAGTTGACAGGTCGGGTGGGTTGGACGACGCCCGCTGGTTTGATTCCGAAGAAGTTCACGGACTTAAAATGTACGACGACATAAAGCACCTTTTGGACGAAGCTGAGGAGGCTCTAAAGATCGTAAAATGATGAATTTTGAAGAGTTTGAAAAAAATATAGGTGTTGAGTTTAAAGACAAGGATCTTTTAAGGATAGCACTCACGCACAGATCTTTTTTGAATGAGAACCCTGCGGTTGCGGGGGAAAAAAAAGAGCACAATGAACGCTTGGAATTTTTAGGAGATGCCGTTTTGGAGCTCGTCATAACCGAACATTTATATAAATTCTTTCCGGACAAGCCGGAAGGGGATCTTACCAGTTTCCGCGCTTCACTGGTGAATGCAAACATGCTTGGCGAGGTGGCGCGCGACCTTAATTTTAATAAATTCTTATTGTTGTCGCGGGGAGAAGCCAAAGATGTGGGCCGCGCCCGTCTTTATATATTAGCGAACGCTTTTGAATCGGTAACGGGCGCGATTTACCTCGACCGCGGATACGACATGGTCAAAGATTTTATTTTGCGGGTTTTGGAGCCGAAAATCGGCGAGATCGTCGAAAAAAAATTATATCGTGATGCCAAAAGTTTTTTTCAGGAGGAGGCACAGGAAAGGGAAAGTGTCACGCCTACATATAAAGTCATCAAAGAATGGGGCCCCGACCACGACAAGCATTTTATTGTCGGGGTTTATCTTGGCAAAGAACTTATCGCCGAAGGCGAAGGACCTTCAAAACAACAGGCTCAGCAAATGGCCGCCGAGGGGGCGTTAAAAACAAAAGGCTGGGAATGACCGAAACTAAGTTTCGGACAAATTCAAAAACCTCTATTTGCGTAGAGGTTTTTTGGTAAAAAAATCGCGGATAATTTGCTGGTGCGAATAGAATAAATTTCGCGGGATGGCCGAAAGCTTGAACCATTGCGGCGAATTGCCGCCTGACGGTGTTTTATTTTCAAGCATTTGCCCGCCCGTGATCTCAACCAAATAAACGTACCGCACGAATTTGTTTCCGCGTTCTTGATTTTCCAGCTCTTCAAAAGAAACTAAGTTTTTCAGCTTTGAATCAAATCCTGTTTCTTCTTTAAATTCCCTTTGTACGGTCGTTGCCGGATTTTCCCGGCAGCAGTCTTTTTCAAGCCATTTATTATCGCAGCACTTGCCGCCGGACAAAGACCAGCGCCATTCGTCCTTTGCGTCATATCTGTTTCCATTGCCTTCGCAAACCAGCAGAACTTCCGTATCGTAAATTCCTTTTTCAAGGTTTTTGAAGCAAAGCGCCAGAACAGCATGTTTTGACATCAGAGCTCCTTCTTTCTGTCGGCGAATTCTACGAAATTGTTTTTCTTTGTGAATTCATCCCACATTTTTTCGTCCGGCAAGTCAAACGACGGCATTACTACTGAAGGAGCCTGTCTAAGCATCGGGCACGGCGGGAATGTGGTCTCAAGATGTTTCAGTGGCTCGTCGTATTTAACCCAGCCGAAGTCTCTTACGAATTTGCGCAAGAGGTACATTAGTCCATGTGCGTGCTTGTTGTAAAAGTTACCGGGATTCAAAGAGAGTATCGGCAAAATTTCCGGCGGTTCGGTTTCCTCGGGCACGCCTACAGTGTTCAATTCACCGTCCGGGTATTTGATTTCGAAAAAGAAAACTTCGTGGTCTACTGTCTGGTTGTCCGGGTCGTTCCTGTCGTATTGGTAGAAGCGCACCAAGCGCTCAAAAAGCGGTTCGCAAACAGCGTGGCCGCCTGCGTTCGTTTTTTTGCGCACGGCCACAAGTCCCGTCTCTTCGACGAATTCTCTGGCAAGCGCGTAATCGGAATAATGCTCGCCGGGAGCGCCGTATTCAGTGCCGCTTTCAAAGAGTTCTTTCATCTTGGCGCTTGAGTAGAACATCGCTTTCGCGCTCTCATCATGATCAAACTGTTCTATCTTGCCGAAAGGAAGTCCATACATGTCCGGCTTCGGAGCCCAATACATTCCGGCGGGGTAGGCGAGCTTCGTAATCCAGTTGGGAAAGTGCCGCCGAGCGGACATCTCTGCGATGCGCGCTTCTTTTTCTTCTTCGGGGCAATTGCGCAATCTTTCTTTTACGAGTTCCAGATGCGGCGGATGCCAAATTTTTTGTATCCCGGTTTCCGTATTTCTCATTTCCCAATATCCGTAAATCCAATTCACTTGGCCCGTTTTTCTCTTGGTATTCCACGGGCTTACGATATTGAATCCTTTTTCAAGGAGCTCTTGTGTTACGACTATCTCGCGCTTGTTTGCTGAACGCCTCAAACCTTCTTGAACCAATGCATCCGTAAGCGGGGGCAGGTAGAGGCCTCCTACAGAACTTGAAGTTATCATAAAATCCTCCTGCCTATAAATCAGCATTAATTATTTGTGTTGTATAGATTGACAAAAGAACTACAAGTGTCCTTATGAAATTCAGATGAAGATGCTTCATATAACTTCATCTTGACCACATCTTCACTTTTTTTATTTTTGCGATTTTGCTATAGTTTTACTAATATTATGCCAGGTAGTGAAACTTCGTATGACTGTCCTGGCAAGGTATTATTTACTAAGATTTAATGCGAAGTTCTACTATCTGGTATGCTGCTTAAACGTTTAGAGATAAACGGGTTTAAATCGTTCGCCAAGGCGGCGGTTTTGGAGTTTCCCACAAAAATTACGGCGATCGTAGGGCCCAACGGCTCCGGAAAATCCAATGTCGCCGATTCTTTGCGTTGGGTCTTGGGAGAGCAATCAATGAAAAGTCTTCGCGGAAAAAAAGGCGAAGACTTGATATTCGCGGGAACCCCGCAAATTGCCCGCATGGGCAAGGCGTCGGTGTCTTTGGTTTTCGACAACAGAAAGAAAATTTTCCCGGTTGAATTTGACGAAGTGGCGATTTCACGGAGGATCTATCGCGACGGTTCAAATGAATATGTTTTGAACGAAAGCCAGGTGCGTCTGAAGGATATTATCGAGCTCCTCTCCAAAGTCGGCCTGGGGGCTTCCCAGCACCACATAATCGCTCAGGGCGATGCAGACCGAATACTATACGCTTCGCCAAAAGAAAGAAAGTCCATGATAGAGGAAGCGCTTGGACTCAAAATTTTTGAACTTAAAAAAACGGAAGCCGAGAGAAAACTTTCGTCAACGGCAGAGAATATTAAGCAGGTGGAATCTCTGCGCCGCGAGATATTGCCGCACCTTAAATATTTGGACGAGCAAGCGCGAAAGATGAGAAATGTTTCGGAACTTAGGCGGGAGCTTGAAGCGCTAATGGCCGAATATGTTGCAAGGGAAATAAAAACTTTGGCTCTGGAAGAAGGCGCTTTAAAAAAAGAAAAGGTTCCGCTTGCCGATAAGCTGAAAAAACTTGAGTCGGCTCTTAGCGAGGCAGAGGAGATTTTGGGCAAAGAATCTGGTGTTTCCTCCACGCAGGCCTTTTTTGAAGACCAAAAAAAACTTGATTCCTCGCTTACCGCGTTGGCAATGAAGCGAAGAGAGGCGGAACGCGACATCGCTAAAATGGAAGCGGCTTCTTTGCGTCCCCGCGAAGCAAAGGAAGATTCGCTGCCCAAAGATAAAGTCAAGTCCATGCTTTTGGAGCTTGCGGATAATTTGGAATCGGCTTCGCGCTCCGGGACAATGGAACTGATAAGGAACACGATATTTGCCGCAACTCAAAAAATTTACAAATTTCTTGAATCGCTTGGGGAGGGCGGATTTACTCCGGCGCAGGAAAATATTTCACAGGAACTGAAGAGGCGCGAAGCGGAGCTTGCAAAGATCGGGAAAGAGGAAGAAGAATTATTGCAAAAAAAGAAGATATTGGAAAAAGATTATTCCGAGAAAGCGGAACGCGTGGCACGCGAAGGCGCGCTTTTCCGGCAGAAGACCGAAGAGATAGCGCGTACGCGCGATGAACTCAGGAATTTAGCATCCGGAGAAGAACGCCTTTTGGCGGCAAAAAAAGAATTCGAGCTTGATTTCGGCGCTATGCTCGCGAAAACGGAACCGAATGGTGAAATTTTGTCGGAAAACGAAAGGGTACAGATGAGGAAGAAAGTTGAGAGGCTAAAGATCCGCCTGGAAGAAGCCGGCGGAGTGGACGAGAATGTTTTGAAAGAATATGACGATACCAAAAAACGCGACGAATTTTTGGCGAAAGAACTGGAAGATCTGAAAAAGGCGTCAGAAAGCCTAGGTTCGGTTTTCGGAGATCTGGCGGAGCGTATTGAAAAAGATTTTGACGGGGGCCTTTCAAAGATAAATAAACTTTTCGGGGAATTTTTCCATGAAATTTTCGGCGGCGGTAAGGCGGAAATAAAACTTATGAAGCCCGCCAAGAAAAAGCCAGCTATCGATGACGAGGAATGGGAATCCTCCTTCGCCGAGGCTTCGGAGGACGAGGAGGAAGAGGGGATCGAGATAATAGTTGATATTCCGAGAAAACGCATCAAAAGCCTGAACATGCTTTCCGGGGGCGAGCGCGCGCTTACTTCGATAGCGCTGCTTTTTGCCATGTCCACGGTTAATCCTCCTCCGTTTCTGGTGCTAGATGAGACGGACGCCGCGCTGGACGAGGCCAATTCTAACCGTTATGCTTCTATGCTCCGGGAGCTCGGTAAAAAAACCCAGCTTGTGGTCGTAACCCACAACCGGGAGACGATGAAAGCCGCCGATGTGCTGTACGGCGTAACAATGGGCAACGACGGCGTGAGTAAATTGTTGTCGATTAAATTTGAGGAGGCGGAAGATGTTTTAGCGAAAAAAAAAGCGCCCTAAGCGCTTTTTAAGAAGTGTAGTCTTTGCTTATCTTTGCCAAGCGGGATCCGAATATATACGCAAAAATAATTGCTATCATGGTGGTTGCGGCTTTGAATTGCAGGCAGGCCGAGCTATAAGCTGCATAGTCGAAGATGCTTTTCTCAAAATCAGCATCGCAGTCGGTTCCAACGAACAGCATTGCTATTGATAAGAAAATAATTACTGTGCCTGATCCAACCATAAAAAAAGAGCTAAACCAAAGTAAATTTTCCGAAAAACTACCATTGAAAAGCTCGCACTGCATTTGCCGAGACTTTTTTATATAACTCCAAATAAACTGCATATGCTCTCCTTTTTCGAATGGGTCTAAAACAAAAGTAGCGCTTTTGCGCTATTTTGTCAAGCCATTCCTTCCTGCACAAGTAATCTTGACATGTTTTCTAAATTATTCTATAGCTTAGGAAGGTTTATTGTTGAATAATTCGTTGAAAAAATAAGGAGGTTCCGAAATGATCACGTATTTAGTAGTTTTTCTGGCGATAATATTGTTTTTGACAGTTGTTCTGGCGCTTCTAGCATGGCCGCAATTATATATGAATCTTATTCATATTATCGGGCCTACGCAAATGGGCGTGGTCAGGAAGACGATTTCCGGTCCCATTTCTTTTTCTATTTCGTCTTTATTTTCAAGTTTAGACAAAGGAGCCTCGGGCGTACTGCAAGAGCACGGTGAAGCCGGCTATCAAATAGACTATCTGCCGACCGGCTGGTATATTAAACCATGGCCTTTCTACATTGTAGAGAAGCATCGGTGGCCGCAGATTCCCGCAGACGGTAAGGGAATTGTGCATGCGCAAATCGGGCTCCATTTGGACCAGGGTGCTAAGTCCGCGGTTTACAAAGAGGAATTCGGAAAATTCCAGGATGTCCGCGCTTTTTTACGGAACGGCGGACAGCAGGGACCGCAGCGCTTATTACTAGGTCCGGGTGAAACTTTGCCGATACATCCAGTCGCATTTCTCGTTATAACGCATGAACGGGTATTCGGAATTCCGTTGGCTCCGTACCTTCGCACAAAACAGCTGAAAGGTACTTTAACGTACCGCGATTTCGGTTACAAAGAAGAAGAAATGAAGCTTCTCTCCATCCAGCCCCTGCCGAGTACGGCGAAAAGTCCGCCGGTCGACCGGATAGGCGTAGTTGTTATTGATGACGGGCCAACGCTTGCTTCAGGCATGATGGCCTGCCGGATAGATGATACTCCCGGTGAAGGCGGAGACGAAAGCCACGAAGGTTTTGATGATATTAGGAAAATGGAAAGTGAGTGGGTGAGTACCGATGACCTGCCGCTGGTCCGTGAATTTAATAAAAAATTGCTGTCGACAATTTTGCGGAACAAGAATAATCTCCACAACAGCTACCAGGCGCTCCAGACTTTTTTTGATAAAAAGGGGCGCATGGGATTGCAGCATGACACACTACCTCATGGTTTGTATAATCTGCACCCTCTGGTGAATGTGCACCTCGAACCGATGTTCGAAGTTCCGGCGGGTAATGTGGGTGTTGTGAAAGCGAATATCGGCCTTCCGCAGGAAGATATTTCAGATGATATGAGAAGGCTCCTGCATTTCGAAAAGCTATCGCGTGCGGAAAGTACGGCATCTGCAGCCGGCGGAAAATACCGCTCAACCGCTCTTGTTCGGCCTGGGCATGTTGGAATTTGGGTAGAACCTTTAGGACCGGCAAAATATTCGCTCAACCCGCATACATACAGTCTCGAAAACATAGTCACGGAAGTTATGACTCTTGACTGGGGCAAAGCCGTTTCAACGGCTCATACATTGGACAAAGATCTTTCCGCCATTGAAGCTATCACAAAAGACAGGTTGAGCTTCAAGATAGACGTACAACTAATACTGAGGATAACACCGGAAGCAGCTCCTTTCATCGTCGCAGACTTCGGGAACATAAAAAATATGGTTGTGAATGTTATTACGACGCTTATCGGCAATATTTTCCGCGGCGTGCTATTGAAATACACCGCCGACGAGTTTATGGATAATCTTTTGGATGTACAGAAAGAATCTCTCGATGAAGTCCGCGGAGCTCTGGAGAAATATGGAATAACGGTCATTGATCTTTGCGTAATGAACCGCCAGGCGCCTCCTGAAATAGAAAAGCTATGGCTGGACAAAGCAAAGGCCGTTGAGAATCAAAACGTATTTGCGGCTCAGGAAATTTCCGAGACCGCACGCATTTTAACGGAAAAAGCAAGAGCTTTGGCGAACGGACAAAAAGTTTTAGCGGACGCGGAGCTCCGGCAAGCTGCAGCAGCATTCATAGTTGAGGCAATGAAGAAAGAAGCGGAAGGCGAAAATGCCTTGCTCGACATTCGTGAAAAGTCATTGGGCAAGCCGCTTGCCGCGTTGCTGGTCGGCGTTGATCAGGCAGGAAAGTTCAATCAAAAGCTTTTGCCGGAAGTCCTTGTTATGGGCGGAGAGAATAGCGGAGTCATGGGGCTCCTCGGCAGTATCAGGGAACTTTTGAAAAAATATGACGAAAATACGAAACCCCTGAAAGAAGAGCCGAGAAAAGAATACAACAAAAACAACAAGGATGCGGCTACAAAAACCGGCATAGACCTTGACGACATAGCAAAGCTGTTTGGTGCAAAATGACTTCAGACAAGTCAAGAGAGGGCTGCATAGTATGCGGCATTGTTGCAGGCCGCGTTCCGTCAAAAAAGGTTTATGAAGATGAATTAGTCATGGCTGTGCTTGATGTTAATGGCTCCAACCCGGGCCACTGCTTTGTCATTCCCAAAAACCATTACCCAATCATAGAGCAGGTGCCTGACCATGAGATAGGAAAATTATTCCAGATATCAAACAAAATTTCTACGGCAATTTTTGAGTCTCTTGGGGCCCAGGGAACAAACATTTTTGTTGCAAACGGTATTCCTGCAGGACAGACAGTTGCTCATTTCACGATAAACGTGATTCCGAGAAAAGAGAATGACGGCATAAATCTCCAGTGGCAGCCAAAGCAATTGGATGAAGAGGAGATGTCAACTGTGGAGATTAAATTAAAAGAACAGTCAAAGAACATAGGCAATTTTGATAGGGAAAAGAAAGCTGCGAAAATCTCTGTTGCAAAGCCTGTTGAGATCTCCG
>CAZXFC010000024.1:0-9798 GCA_964640425.1 uncultured Candidatus Saccharibacteria bacterium
CATTTAACTATTCCTCATCTGGTTCCTATATAGCACAAAAAACGTTTTGTAAAATTATTGACAAAAACGATCGGAATTGCTAAGTATACAAATAGAAATTGGGGGGTCGCCATGAGAAAATATTTGATTTTTGAAACCGTGTTAGTTCTAATTTTATCTATATTTATATCAGCAGAAAACGCAAAAGCCGCATACAACTGGAAGCCCGTAATTGCAATGTCCGATGGTGATTACGATCTGCTTTTTTCCGCAGGTGTCCGGGAAATCCCGAGCCCCATCGCAAAATTCGACAGAGTAGGGGAATACGTCATTGTTTTAAAACTGCAAAACGGAGAAATGATTCTCGCGGGAATCGGAAAAAACAAGCACCGGCAAAAAACAAATAAATCTGAAAAGGGCTTTTTTTATCAAGATTACCCGGAATACTCCGCGTCTTCTTCTGAAGCAGATAAACCGAATGACTCCCAAAAGCTAGAACTAACCGAAATGAGTTTTCATTTAAACCAAAACCTCAGTGAAATGCAATTAAATAAACAATATGATTACTCGCAAACCGACAAACTTTTTGCTGAAATGATTACCAGTATAGAAAATATCGACTGGAGCAGCGAAAAAGATAATTTCGGAACACTCATTAATTTCAGGTCGGCGCATCAATTTGGCAGAAGATATAGCATACCGGGAATAGACGCTCTTTTAAAAGCGCACGAACGCTACCCCGACTCGGACTATCTGAAGGCGTCGTTAGAAGATGCGCTCTGCGCATCCATCGCCTCATCCTACGCGCCCATCACGGAACAGCCAAGCGCGCAGGAAAAAGCCATGTTTGCGCAAAAGCTTCTGATTTTTTACGAATCAAATACGAAGATCATACCGACGGCTTTTTACAATACCAGACCCATTTTAATGCTGATCGCTCCTGATGTTCTGCAAAAAATAGATACTCTCACAACCAAAAGAATCGCTGATCGCGAATACAAACTTAAAAATGAATAAAAAAATATTTGTAAAACAAAAAGCGGTCACGACCTTAGTCGGACCGCCTTTTTCTTTTTTACTTTTTATTGCTTTCTTTTATTAAAATCTGGGCGATTTCGTTCCGCAGGATCTCGCTTGTTCCTTCGTAAAGGCGGAGTGCCCGCGCGTCCCGCAAATATTTTTCCATCCCGAAATCCCGCATATAGCCCATCCCGCCGCATATCTGCAGCGCCTCGTCCGCAACTTTAAACGCGGCTTCCGAAGAAAAACACTTGGCCATAGCTCCGAATTTCGCAATTTTATCTTTCGGATAACCATTATCCGCGTACCACGCGGCCTGATAAACCAGGCCCCTTGTTGCTTCTATCAGCATCGCCATATCGGCAAACTTATGCTGGATCGCTTGAAATTCTGATATACTCTGTCCGAATTGCTCCCTTTTTTTGGCATATTCAAGAGCTTTTGCGGTAGCGCCTTCCGCAAGCCCAAGTCCTTGCGCGCCTACGACGATCCGCGATTTATTTAATGTATTTAATGCCGTAATTGCTCCGTACCCCTCTTTCCCGCCGATCAAATTTACTTTGGGAACCGCGCAATCTTCGAAAAATACCGCTCGGGTTTCGGAACAATGAAGCCCCATTTTCTTTTCTTTTTCACCAAAAGAAAGTCCTTTTGTTCCTTTTTCCACGATAAAAGCGGAAATTCCCCTTGCGCCCCTTTGCCGATTCGTAACCGCAAAAACGGAATATAAATCCGCTCTTCCGGCGCTCGTGATAAACTGCTTCTGGCCGTTCAAAACATAACTATCCCCGTCCAATACGGCCTTCATTTTCATCGCGAGCGCATCAGAACCTGATTCCGGTTCCGTAAGACAAAAAGCGGCGAGAAGTTCGCCATTAGCTATCTTGGGTAAATATTTTTGTTTTTGCTCTTCGGTTCCTGAAATGAGAATCGGAAAAGTTCCCAGTGCGTTTACACCATATGCCGCCGCCGTGCCGGGACAAATCTTGGCAATTTCTTCCATCACCAGTATCAACGATAGGAGACCCTGGTTCATGCCGCCGAATTCTTCCGGCAAATAAACGCCCAGGAAATTTAATTTACCGAGATGCTTTATGAATTCTTCCGGATATTCGCATCCTTCATCCATTTTCCGCACCATCGGCTTTAAAATTTTCTCCGCGTGAATTTGTGCGTTGTTCCAAATTTCTTTTTGCGTGCGCGTCGGTTCAAGATTAAGTCCGAAGCCTTCTTCTTCAAAGTCTTGGGCTTTGCTTTCCAAATCCTTAGTTTGTTTTTCAAGTTCCTTTGTAAGCGCGACAAGCCCCTTAAAATCTACCCCTAATTCTGTAAGTGTCGGCATAAAATCCGGCCATATGTAAATCTACTTTCAACATAGCTCAATAAAAAAAAGAGGCAAGTTTGCCTCTTTATAATCTGTGTGTTTTCAAAGCCTCCTTAATATTTTTTTCAGCACCTTGCCCATCGGACTCGTTGGCAATTCCTCAATACACTGTATTTCATCCGGCCTTTGGTTTGCCGGAAGTTCTTCCAGCATTTTGAAAAACTGACTTTTTATCAGGTCATTGCACGCCATTTCCGGATCGCGAAGCACCACAAAACCCTTTAACAAAAATTTCCCGTTGCCGTCGGGCTTTGCAATAACAGCAGAAGAAACAACCTGGGGATGCGAAAGCAAAATGCGCTCGGAAACACCCAAAGGAATTTTTTCCCCATCTTTCATTTTAATAAAGTCGTCATCGATTCTTCCAAGAAGCAAAAGACTGCCATCCTTGCCGGCTTTGGCCATATCTCCGGTATGCAGCCATCCTTCGCCGTCTATCATCTCCCTTGTTTTTTCCGGATTGTTCCGGTACCCGGACATTAGATTTTTCCCGCGCACGCAAAGCTCTCCCATTTGATTTTCATCCGCATCGTAAAGTTTTTCCTCTATCCCGTCCAAAACATATCCTATTCCTTCGCCGGGCGCCCTTTGGCAGTGGGTCACGCCGGCTTCAGTCATCCCGAAGCCTTCCAAAATTTTCCCGCCCCAAAAAGATTCGAATTTTTTACGGATAGAATCTTCGAGCTTGGATGCTCCGCTTATACATACTTTAAGCGATGAAAAATCATTCTTTTCTTTAACAAAAAGGCCCGCCATTGCTTTATAAAACGCCGGTGGCCCGACAAAACCAGTGGCTTTACAAAATTTTACGGCATTAAGAATGCTTTTTATATCTTTTGGATTGAGAACCAAAATAATTTTGGCGCGCATGAGAAGCGGCGTATGAAGCATGGCCGCAATGCCCATTATGTGAAAGTATGGCGCGGCCGCCAAAAAAACTTCTTCACCCTCTCTCATGCCAAGCCCTTCCACAAGCTTGCGGCAGGACTTCGCGTTCGAAATCAGCGCCTCGTGGGTAAACATGGCTCCTTTCGAATCGCCGGTTGTTCCTGAGGTGTATAGGATTACCGCCAAATCATCCGGTTTGTTGAATAATTCCATTTTGGTTGCGATTCCGGCTTTTTTGTGCATGGAAAACTTTACCGTAAATCCGTCGTCCTTCGGAAATTTAACCCACTCTCCTTTTCTTCGAAGCTTAAAATTATATATTTTCGCTTTCCAAAAAGGCAACGCGTCTTCCGGGCCCGTAACTATTATTTTCTTGATGTCGGCGGAATCTTTCAGCTGGGAAATAATTCCGTGGTATTTTTCCCAAGCTATGATTAGCTTGACGCCGCTGTTTTGCAAAATCTTCAAAATCTGTTCTTTCTCGCGCCCCTTTTCATAAGCCAGGCTCATCGGCACGGCCACCGCTCCTATTTTTAAAATTCCGAAATAAGCAACCGCAAATTGCGGTGAATTTGGCAGCATAAGCCCGACCCTGTCTCCGGCGCCTACTCCCTGCTCATTCAAGAAAGCTCCGAATTTTGAGGAATTTTTCCAAAGTCTGCCGTAAGAAATTTTTTTTTGATAGCTAAGCGGCCAAACTCCATCCCAAAAAATAAAAGCGGTTTTAAACCCGTCAAAAAAGCCATGCGGTTTTATCAGGGCTACAAGCGTTTTTTCTTCTTCTCTGCCCATACCGGGTCTCCTTTTTTTCTTATTATTAAAGAATTTTCTGAAATCATTCATAGCAAAAGCAGGCCCAAGCGTAAAGATAATAAAAAACCCGCCAGCGGGCGCTAGGCGGGATGACTTCCGGAGGCGGCTAAAAATTGTTTTAAATCATTCAAATTTTCTTCTTTCCATTTTTCCATCGATTCGATTTCCTGTTTTAAAGTGTATTCTTTGGCTTCCTGGCTGATGGAGAGGAGAGCGAGATCCCGGTGTAAAGGCTGGACAGAATGTATAAAAAATAATTTTTTACCTTCCAGCCTTGCCCTTATTTCCGCGCTTTTCTTGGAAAACATATATATTCTTTTTATGCTTTTATCCAATGCCTTTTCGAATCTGCGCGGGATATTTCCGCCCGGAATATAGATGCTGTAATCTTTTACGAACACAAATATAATATCGCAACCGTCGTCGAAGGCGAGCGAGATGGGAAGAGGATTGGCAATGCCGTCGTCGCAATAGAAAGACCCGTCGACCGCAACGGGCGGAAAAACCGGTTCCAGCGAAACGGCCGCGTGCACCGCCGAAAGCGCCTTTGCCTTTGAATCAATAAGATGGTAATGTCCTCCTTTTGCAAGGTCTTCTTCCTTATTGGTAAAAACATGTTCGTCCGCGGTCTCCTCCGAGCAGACAAAAATATTCACTTTGGCTTTTCTGTTCAATATGTCTTCCTCGGATATGCATTCTTCCAAAATATTCATGAGTGGCGCCAGGTCCAACCCGCCCAGCTCATTTTCAATCCCATAAAATTCGGCAAGGCCGAAAAGATAGTCAATAAAGGAGTCCAGTTCTCCCTCCGAAAATTTCGGGATGTTTTCCGATCCAAGTATCACATTCGGGATACTGCGGCGCACACGTTTGATAAATTTCAAAAATTGGATGAAATTCCAGAATTGTACCTTCCAATCTTCCCGCAACTCTCTCCATGTTTGATGCTTATGCCACCACGGAAAAATAGGAATATTCTTGAAAAGATTTAGGTATGCGGCCTGCAATTTTGGGTTTACGCAAAAAATATCGTTATGCGAATTTATACGGTCTAACCAGACTTTAAAGGCCTTCCGTAAATTAAATACGCTGCAAGCGCCAACCGACGTCGCGTAAATATTAAGATTGTCTTCGGAAATTCCAAGTTTTTCAAGCTCGTCCATTATCAAACAGATCTGGATTATTTCTGGCAAGCCTTGCGCTGCTCCGCCGCCGCCGAGAAAAAATCCGACTTGGGACTTTGAAGCCATGTCGATTTCAAATTATCTATCTTCAGATTAGCGCCGCCAAATAACCGGTCAAGTTGACAGGAAGAATATAAGTTTTACCGCTTTACAATTTCTTTTTGTGTCGGGGTGCCGGGAATCGAACCCGGGCCATACGCACCCGAGACGTACGTACTACCACTATACTACACCCCGCCTTCGCTAAACCTGCCCGCCAATTGGCAGGCGGGGCTTCGGCGGGCAAGCCCGATTAAAGCTTTAGTAACATTTACTTTACACTATTTTTTTTCTTTTCCAAACTGTCCAACATTTCATCCGCCAAAACAGTATATCTTTCCGGATTCGCGTAAATCTCATTATGCCCGCCTTTAACCGAAATAAATCCGTCTAACTGATTAGGTTTTAAGATCTTCTGCATTTTATCCATCGGAAATACAGGATCATCCACGCCGTTGATCACGCCTATTCCGATACCTTTACCCTTCAAATCCTTCAGCATATTTTGGATCTCGCTTTTCGTAATATTAATTGCTTCATTTACGGCACGTAACGGATTTTGTCCGATATATTTCGCAGTTTCTTTTCCGGCGCGCATAAGCCTATCGTTCGTTTTTTTATCTCCGCCCAACAAAAATTTTGCGGCGTCTTTAATCAGACTCATGGAAAATCTTCCTGCGAGCTTCGGGAAGTTATCTTTACCGATCATTCCGGCGGAATTTACGAAAACAATATTCCTAAATTTCTCAGGTTTAATCGACGCCGCTATCGCAGTATTTATTCCTCCTTCAGAATGAGCAATTACATCAACTTTTTCAATATTTTTCTCTTCTATTGCCTTCAGCAGCGCCATGGCTTTTCGCAATTTATCCGCCGGATATTTATCTTTTAACTCGCCGTCTTCCGCCTCCGCATTCCCGCCGCGGCGCGAATGGGTAAGTGACAAGGCCCTTTTGTTTCTGGAAAAGAGTGTTTTTAGCGAATCCATAAAAACATCCTGATTTTCTCCCCAGCCCGGGGCGATCAAAACCGGTACATCGGATTTCGGCTTTTCCGGAATAATATCCACTACGCCGATTTTTTCTCCCAAAACCTCTATTTCGTCCGTCTTCGCAAATTGCCGTTTAAACTTTGTGTCAATTTCCCATTTTGATTTCGGCAGCCCTTCCTCCGCGAATTCAACAAAACTGCCGTTACCATAAGTCTGGTCGATTATTTTTCTTAATTTTAGGATATGACCGGCAAAATAAGCATTTCCAAAAATCTTCAGTACATCTTCCCTGGTCTTATATTCATCCGGATTTTTTTCGATAACTTTGTCCATTATCTCCATCAGGCTAAGCTGTTCACCAACATATGAGACGTCGCCAAATTGATCAATAAATTCCTGTTGACTAAAATGTGTCGTTTTCTCCTTGAGCGCTTGCGGCAAATCATTCCTATTCTCAGGCCATCGTTCTCTTATCATGCGCACAACCAAGTATTCCGTTATTGCCTCATTTAAATCTGGGAAAAAATCTTTGTTAGGATTTTCTCTTGATGTAATCGACGGGCCGGTACGGCGATGGAACGCTTTGCCCGGTTCTTTTTCCAAGTTGGTTCTGTATGACTGGTACGATTTCATATGCAGCATTTCATGCGCCGCGAGCTTCGTAAAATTGGCCAAATTCAGGTCTTTATTCTTCATAATAATGGCCTGCTGTTTATGGCTGTAAAAAGCGTTAGGAATTTCGCGCTCCGGACTTTCACGCCTTCTATTGTCATCAAACTCGTCTTCACTGATTATGTGCAAATATTTATGTGATATTTCCATTCCCGCGCCTATGAATTCATGAGCAATTTCATTGGTCTCTTTATCTAAAAATTTTATTATTTCCAGCTCTTCCGGGGTCTTTTCCCTTTCGGTCTGAAAAACTACCAATTCTTGCAAACTTAATGTTCGCTCAAAAACCTTCTCCACCTTTTTTTGCTCATCTTCGCTCGGTGAAAATACTCGGTCAATATTTGATTCTTTCATAATTATCTACTTAACATAATGCTTTTTTTTCATTTTCGCCACCTCCTCTTCTTCCAGCCCGAGTTTTTTGGAGCGGCCGGATTCGGCAAGTTTTTTGAGGTCGGCTTCGGGAAGGGAATTTAATTCTATCGCGCGCCTCTCCAAATATTCTTCCGTATTTTTTTCCGGATCATCCAAAACTTCTTCCATCAAAGCGTTGAGAATCAACCCGACTTTAATGCTTTGCGGAAGCGCGGTTAATTCCTTGATCCTATCGCCGTTTATTTTCATCATCTTAACAGACACGGGATCGCGCTGGAGTTTTTCAACCAAGAACCTAAAATGGCGCAGTTTGTATGGCTCGGCTTTCGGCACGCCAGATCCGATGCGGTCACAGATGCGCACGCGGATCAAATCCTCCATATCATCCGGCCCAACTTTTTTTATCAGTCTTCTTACGGAAGATTCCGAAACTTCATCTACATTGTAATAGAAGAGGTGAAAACGCACTAGCTTAGCAACTTTTTCAACAAAATCTTTCCCATATTTCAGGCGCGATAAAATCCGGAAGGTCATTTTCTCTCCTATGACTTCGTGATTGTAAAAGGTGGAGTTCGGACCGTCGCCCCGCTTTGCCCGTGGCTTGCCGATATCATGAAATAGCGCGGCAACCCGCACAACCAATGGCCACCTTTCTTTAGCGGCGCAATTGAGCGCGCCTAAATTATGTTCCCAAACCGTATAAATATGATGCTTATTTTGACCGACGCCGTAACCTTCTTCGATTTCCGGCAGAAAAATTTTTAAAATTCCCAGGTCCCTCATAAGCTCAAGGCCCTTGGATGGAACTTCGGACATTGTTGTTTTGGAAAATTCGTCACGTACGCGCTCTTTTGCAATAAATTTTAAAAGGTGCGTCTTGGCTTTTAGCGCCTCATAAGTTTTTTCTTCGATAGAAAAGCCCAGCTCCGCTGAAAACCTCACCGCCCGCATTATGCGAAGGGCGTCCTCCTCGAACCGTTCGTTGGGATCGCCAACCGCGCGGATCAATTTTTTCTCGAGGTCGACGCGTCCTGAAAACGGGTCTATTACCTCCCCTTGCCCCTCCTTGTAAAGGAGGGGATTATTCCCGCCCTTTATAGGGGGGGGTTGGGGGGGTATTTCAGATGCGCTCGCCGCAAGCCTTAATGCAATCGCATTCACGGTAAAATCGCGGCGGGCGAGGTCATCCTCCAATTTTTTGGCAAATTTTATCTCGTCGGGATGGCGCTTGTCGGAATATTTCCCTTCAAGACGGTAAGGTGTTATCTCGATGGTGCGGAGCCGGGGATCGCCGGAATCCGTGACTACGCTTACCGTGCCGAATTTATTTTCATAAAAGCTTTTCGGGAAAAGCTCCTGAATTTTTTCGGGCGCGGCATTCGTAGTAATGTCCCAATCCTGCGGAACACGGCCAAACAAAATATCACGGACGCATCCGCCCACAAGATACGCTTCAAACCCGGCGCCTTCCAATATAGCCACCGCCGCACGTATTTCTTTTGGAATATTAAAATTGGTCATAATCTTATTTGCGAAATATTCTTGATAATTTCTGAAACATTTTGGCATTTTGATGCTCAAGCAATCCGCTCCATTTTTTTTCAAAACCGAAAGCCATCGCATATGCTAAATTTTCCTGAAATAAATCTGCGGGCAAATCTTCTAACCTGTTTTTCTCAGCCATTTCCAAATAATATCTAAAACCGGCTAGCCGTTCGCGCAATAAAAAACCTCTTTTATGGAACAGTGGGCTGGAAATACCAAGTATGATAGCTGTAAATAACAGCATTAGCATAGATCCATACCAGGCTAGCACAATAGCATCTGAAGAAAATTTGTACTCAAACTCAGCCAATAAAAAAGAAGGGATAGCAAAAAGTAATATGAATAGCCCTATCGACGGCTGTTTAAGCTCTTCCGGTGTTTTATAAGCTCCGGTATTTCTATAAACATCCGCAACAACATAACTTTTTAATCCGATTAACGCGAACTCAATTTCTTTTTTTAGGCCGTGGTCAATCTTTAAACCATCAAAGGTCAAAATGCTCCTGCCGCGAAAAATTGTGCGCAAAACCAGTTTCTCATATGGATATAAATTGTCATCATTTTCAAAATCTTTTATCAAGTTAATTGAAAAATGTTTGCCGTCAGTACCTTCCTCTATTTTAAGATAATTTCTATAAGCCAAGTCAATTAAAGTCACCGGCCAAAGCTTGTCTGAAATATTTCCGGTCATAATTACTTCAATCATTGCGGGGCGGATACCGTTTGGCGGATCATATTCAGCAATAATAACGCCCCTGCCCCTTCTTTCATGCCGTGTATGAAACCAATAATAAATCGCATACGACAATAGAAAGCCGCACAATAAGACATATATACCCATTAATATTAACTCAACTAATACCATAGTTTTATTGTGCCCTCGCCCCGATTCGAACGGGGAATACATG
>CAZXFC010000024.1:9808-13137 GCA_964640425.1 uncultured Candidatus Saccharibacteria bacterium
AGTAATTGCCTTATTTTACCTCATATTTCTTTACTTGACAAGTACTTAAAAAAGGAGTATAATAGTAAATAGAAATCATGGGTTATTGCTTCTGGTTGGACTACGGATCCGAGGCGCAAAACGTCATTTAATATTAAGACATAGCGCTCACATAATCGCATCCGCGGTCCTATTGGAAGCAATAGCATTTGACAAAAAAATTGAAAGGTGTAAACCAAAAGTAGAGATTAAAATTTGATGAAGAAAGGGAGGACGCATTCATGAAAGCTGGTGAATTAATAAAAACGACGCGGCCGGTCAGGTCGCAAAAAACAGGTGTCGTCCTTCCTAGAGAGGGGACGATCATAAGCACAACGGAAAACCTTGGCAGGACGCTTGTCCTCGTCAATTTCGGACAGGGAAGAGAAGAGTACCTTTTCCCGGATGAAATCGTAACCGCAGAAGAAAGGCGGGCGTCATGAGAAAAGATGATACTCCATGCGAAAGTATGGAAGACGACGACTTCGGGGACTCTCTTGAGGATTTCGCGGCGGAGGATGTGGTAGTTGAAGATTGGTCGCAAAGTATTTCTTTGTTTGACTTGAAGTTCATTGGGTCAGTCCTGACCCACTAACTGTAAGCAATAAGGAGATTCCGATGTTTGATATTCGCGAATATGATGTGAACGAAGCCGCTGAAGAGATACTTATCGATGAACGCGAGCCAGAAAAGCGCTACGGTATCAATCGTCCGTTCGTACCAGGCTACTCAGTTCGGAATGGCAAAGCGATTCTTTTCGATCACGAGCCAGGCGCGATACATTTTCTCGCAAAGAAAATAAAAGAACAAAACATCATTGAACTTGCATTTCGAATGCAAAATCTTCTCGGGCTCCCGCTTGAAATCGATTATATGCAAATGGCAGCTGCTTGGCTACGGGATATTTCTGACGATCGCATTGACGACGAAGCCGGTGCCACAGAAAAATTCCCGCGACTCACTGAGTTTGCCAGGAACAACGCGAAAGCTTTCCAAAAGTTTCAGCTTGCGATGAACACCAATAAGATCGCTTCACAGTGTATCCCCAATCTCGCCCTTTAATCTTCCTAAAATCCGCAATAGGCCTCCACGGCCGTCCCCGCATCAACGATGCGGGGATTTTCATTTACAATTCCGAACGCTCCCACCGCGTTAATTAACCTCACCTCTCGTAAGACCGAGTCCTCTCCTTCGTAAGGAGAGGAATAATGTGATATAAGGATTTAATGACTAAAATATTCAATAAAAGGACTGAAATAGGCAAGCGCAAAATACTTCGCCGCAATACACCTGTGCCGGAAAATATTTTATGGCAATATTTAAAAAATAGAAAAGTGGCAGGGCAAAAATTCAGACGCCAGTTCAGTATTGGCCGATACGTTGCGGATTTTTATTGCCCATCTCTGCGCTTAATCATCGAAATCGACGGGCCTTATCATATGCAGCAAAATATTAAAGAAAATGACGCTGAAAGGGAAAAGTTTATGAAATCGCTCGAAATTGAATGCCTGCGTTTTTCAAATACGGATGTAGAAGAAAATATTGAAAATGTGATTAATAAAATATCTTCCTTTTCCATCTCCTTACGAAGGAGAGGGCGCGCGTAGCGCGGGGTGAGGTTAGTGAGATCTTATTTCCTCCTCTTCCCGTGAAAAGCCTTATGTATCTCGCCAAGTTGTCTGTCCGTAAAGTGAGTATATATTTGCGTGGTTGAAATATTGGCGTGCCCAAGCATTGCCTGCACCGAGCGGAGGTCCGCGCCGTTCTGCAAAAGGTCGGTGGCAAAAGCATGCCTAAGAACATGCGGAGTAACTTTTTTTGTAATACCCGCCTTGATCGCGTATTTTTTTATCATTCTTTGAATGGAACGGGGCACGACCGGAAATAATTTATCCGGCCCGAGGCCGGCCGGCCTCGGGCCGGCGCTAATTTTGTCTCTTTTTTCCAAGTAATTGGTTACTGCTTTTTTCGCGCCATCCGAAAGGAAAACAACCCTTATTTTACCTCCCTTGCCGCGAACGGAAAATTCCCCGCGCCCCAGATTGATATCATTGGCGCCGAGAGAACAGAGCTCCGAAACGCGGAGGCCGGTGGAAAAAAACATTTCCAAAATCGCTTTGTCGCGAAGAGTCTTTTCTGAATTTCCCGAAGGAGAAGCAAGAAGTCTTTCCAGATCCGCGCTCTCCAGAAGGTCAAGCTCGCGCTGGGGCAGTTTGGCAAGCTCGATTTTTTCGGCGTCAAGCGACCGTTCATTTCTTCTTGATAAAAATTTCAGGAACATGCGAAGCGCTATTATATAGTAGTTCTGCGTTTGGCGGGAAAGCGGTTCTCCCGATTCATCCTTGAATCGGTTCAGCCACATGCGGTAATTCCTGACTATGTCTTCAGTAATGTCTTTGGGCTTATCCGCCTTGGAATAGAGCAAAAAACGCTTTAAATAGCGGTCGTAATTCTCAACCGTTTTAAGCGAACGCCCTTTCTCAATTTCAAGGTATTCAAGGAACTCTTTTTTAAGCTTTTCGAGGCCGCTCATGGCTTAATTTTAGCAATTGTTTACTTTTAAAGCCATTCATGCTACATTTATAATCAATGCTAAAAACCAAACATAAGAAAAAAATAATCGAAGGTTCTCAGAAACACGATAAGGATACGGGTTCTGCCGAAGTCCAGGTTGCCTTGTTATCGGCGCAGATTGATGTTTTAACCGACCACTTGAAGAAACACGCCAAGGACAACCACTCCAGAAAGGGTCTACTGAAGATGGTTTCAAAAAGAAAAAAGCTTTTGGGATATGTCGCCAAAACAAATAAAGAAGTATACGAAAAACTTATTAAAAAATTAGGATTAAGAAAATAATCTCTCGAATCCCAAGCAACTTTTTTGCTTTCCTCGCCTCGCTGCTGCTCGCTCAGGCCTGCCTGCCGGCAGGCAGGGTCGCTTGCTAGCAAAACCCGCAAAAAAGTTCTTATGATTCTCGAAAGTTAAAATTTGATATAATATACAAGAACATGACAGACATCAAACACAAAAATCAGCGCGTCGCTGTTTTCATAGACGCGCAAAACCTCTATCACTCAGCCAGAAGCCTTTTCGGGGGGCGCGTGAATTTCAAGAATCTGCTCGCAACAGCAGTCGGCGGCCGCCAGCTAATTCGCGCTTTCAGCTATGTAATTCGCACAAAAACAGGCGAAGAAAAATCTTTTTTCGAAGCGCTCACGAAATTGGGAATAGAGAATCGCGAAAAAGATCTCCAGGAATTTTTCGGCGGAGCAAAAACAGGCGAGTGGGTCGTCGGTATACAGGTGGAGGCA
>CAZXFC010000024.1:13147-16362 GCA_964640425.1 uncultured Candidatus Saccharibacteria bacterium
TGGACGCAATCCGCACATCGGAGATAGTTGACACAATAGTTATAGCCTCCGGCGACGGAGATTTCGTGCCATTGGTTGAATATTTAAAAAATCAGGGCCGCCGCGTTGAAATAATCGCCTTCGGCCGCTCTTCTTCCGGCAAACTCAAGGAAGCCTGCGATGAATTCGTGGACCTGGGCGAGGAGACGGGAAAATATATTATTAAGAGATAATAAAAACCGCCTTCCGGCGGTTTTGACTTTTTTTAATGAAAGAGCTATTATAAGCGCATTACAAATTAATTGGGATTGGTCTTCAGATAGGTAGAGCCTTATTGTCGAGGGCTTTAAAATCTGAGGGTCACCTCATCCCGGTAAAATCGGGATTACATTAAGAAAACTATGCAATCTAAAAAATTTACGACGGAGGTCGGCGGAAGGACTCTTACCGCCGAATTTACCGATATGGCGCATCAGGCCAACGGTTCTTGTTTAGTAACCTATGGAGGGACTGTCGTGCTCGCAACCGCCGTCCAATCCAAGAACGCCAGAGAAGGAATAGATTTTTTCCCGCTGACTGTAGACTACGAGGAAAAGTTTTATGCCGCCGGAATGATATTGGGTTCGCGTTTTTTGCGAAGGGAGGGGAAGGCTTCCGACGAAGCTGTTTTGGTTTCGCGCCTTATCGACAGATCGATACGTCCGTTATTTTCGCAAAAAACACGAAATGAAGTCCAGATAATTATTTTGGCATTGTCCATCGACGAAGATAACGACCCCGATGTGCCGTCTATTCTCGCTGCCTCCCTTGCGCTGGGTACATCAAACATCCGCTGGGACGGGCCGATAGGTGCCGTGCGCATAGGAAAATTGAACGGAAAATTGTCGGTCAATCCTTCTTACAAAGACCGCCTTGAGGCTAATCTTGATACGGTCATTTGCGGGAAAGACGGAAAAGTGAATATGATCGAAGCCGGCGCACTTGGTATCAAAGAAAACGAAATGCTTGAAGCGCTTGAATTAGCCTCAAAAGAAATAGACAAACTCTGTGATTTTCAAAAAAAGATAATCTTGGAGATCGGCGTTCCAAAAACAGACGTGAAACTGGCTGAGGCGCCGGGCGACATGAAAGCGATGTTTGAAAAAAATATCGTCGGCAAACTTTCCGAGACGATTTACATAAAAGAAAAATTGAACAGATACGAAACAATGAACGAATTGAAGCGCGCGTGGATGGAGATCTGCGTTGAATTTTTCCCTGAAACTCCGAAAACGATTGCTGACGGGCTTTTTGAAGAAGCAATCAACGACATAGTACACAAAAATATTATTGAAAAAGAAAAACGCCCCGACGGCAGGGGAGTAAAAGAATTGCGCTCGCTGTCGGCAAAGGCAAAGATTTTGCCCCGCACACACGGCTCGGGACTTTTTTACCGCGGGGAAACCCATATACTTTCCATCGCAACGCTTGGCGCGCCTTCGGATGTTCAGTTGATAGAAGGCATGGAGGTGCGCGCCAAAAAACGTTTTATGCACCACTATAATTTTCTACCTTTCTCCGTCGGTGAGATTAAGCCGATGCGGGGGCCGGGACGCCGCGACATCGGCCATGGACATCTTGCCGAGCGCGCGCTCTCCGCGATAATCCCGGCACCCGAAGATTTTCCCTACACGATCCGCATAGTTTCGGAAACATTGTCCTCGAACGGCTCTTCTTCAATGGGTTCGGTATGCGCTTCAACTTTGGCGCTTATGGATGCCGGAATACCCATAAAAAAACCTGCGGCCGGCATCGCGATGGGGCTTATGATGGAGAGCGGCCGCTACAAAATACTCACCGACATTCAGGGACCGGAAGACCATCACGGCGATATGGATTTCAAAGTTGCCGGCACCGATGAAGGCATCACCGCGGTTCAAATGGACGTAAAAGTGGACGGCATTCCTTTGAAAATAATGGGCGAGGCGTTTTTACAAGCGAAAGAAGCAAGGCTTCAAATATTGAAAGTACTCACCGACGAACTTCCCGAGCCGAGAAAAGAACTTTCTGAATTTGCGCCGAGAATTCTTACCATGCATATCAATCCTGATAAAATTCGCGACGTCATAGGCCCCGGAGGCAAGATGATTCAGTCGATCATTGCCGAGACCGGCGCCGAGATCGATATTGAGCAGGACGGCACGATTTTCATCACCGCGCCGAAAAAAGAAGCGCTTGAAGCCGCCGAATCAAAAATAAAAATGCTCACGAAAGAATTTGAAATAGGGGAAATATTCGACGGAAAAGTGACTCGCATCTTTCCGTTCGGAGCGATGGTGGAAATTGCCCCCAAACAGGAAGGTTTGGTGCATATTTCCGAGCTGGCACCCTTCCGCGTCAACCAGGTGACCGATGTTGTTTCTCCGGGAGACGACGTGAGAGTTAAAGTGGTCGGCATCGACGATCAGGGAAGGGTTAATCTCTCCATCAAGGCGGTCATGGAATTAAAATCAAAATCTCCGGAAGAAAGAGCTGACGGAGAACACGCAGCCAGAAGGCAGGCTGAACATCGGGAACGAAGAGACCACGGCGGATTCGGCGGAAGAGGCGGAGGACATCGCAGATAAATCCAAAAAAGCCCCGTAAATCCGCCTGTTGGTGGATGGTCTAGACACAACACTTTTTCCTGCTATTCTTCAGTGTAGGAGGAAATTAAAATTGAAAAATAAAATCTCTATATTGATCGCGGGAATATTGATGCTCGCTGCAATGCTTCTGCCTAATTTGGCCGTAGCCGATGATGAGCTGAAAAATTTCCTAAAAAATGATCTGCAAAAAGAAATGGAGAACCGGGTAAATAAGCTTATCGCATACTTCGACCAAAACTATGTCGGTATAGGCGCGGTGGTATATATAAGCACAGGACGATTGAATGAAAATCCGATAACGGTAGCAATAGTAGAACGTGTTTTGCCGAAAAGTCCGGCCGAATATGCCGGGTTGCGTCCGGGAGCGATAATTTTTGAAGTGAACGGGAAACTGATCGCTTCAGGAGATGAATTTGTAAAAGAGGTTTTGGGAAACGGAAAGCCGGGAAATGCGGTGCGATTGATGTTGTTGGCCAACATTCCGGTTGAAGTAAAAACCGCGCTCTTTGCCATAAAACACCAAGACCGGAAAAAAGCCGCGGAGCTGAAAAATTCGGCGTAATGGTAATCTAAGCAGTCTCTGCGCACGATTTTTTTGACAGAATCTCG
>CAZXFC010000025.1:0-16088 GCA_964640425.1 uncultured Candidatus Saccharibacteria bacterium
CGCAGCGTTAAGAAACTCATATGAGAAATTTGGTATTGTTTGGCTTTTGCCTTATTCAATATTCTTTGGATTGGGTCTTGCTTGGTTATATGAAAGAGTGAAATTAAAAGTAAAGACTGTTGTACTTGTGGTTTTCCTTTTCTTTGCTTGTGGGTTATTGGTTTGGCCAATATGGACCGGAGAAGTGTTTGGTGGCAAAGCCTTCCAAATCCTTCTTGGTGGCCATAGTAGAATCAATTCTTTTTACATCTGCAGCTATACTTTCCAGATCCTTTTTAGTCGCAAATCCTTCCAAGTCCTTTTTAGTGGCGAGGCTTTCTAAATCCTTTTTAACAGCAAAGACCCCCAGATCCTCTTTAGTCGCAAAAACCTCGCCCAGTTTCTTAATATCCTTGTCTGTTATCATTTTTTCAGTGTATATCGCATATAACCGTTGTCAATGTTGTTAATAAGCGAAAAAATTGCTAAATTATATTATGCTAGAACAGCCGCCGAAATTGGAGGAGTATTTATATAAAATAAAAAAATTTTCATGAGAAAAGGTGGGAACAAAATTGAAGAGCTGGAAAAAGACGCCGAGGCGATCTCATTGGAATTAGCCGGGAAATTGGAGGAAATGGCAGAAGCCATTGATAAATTTTTAATCAATAAAAACGATGAATGAGAATTTGCGAAATAACGTCTACGATCTTAGGGAAGAAGACGCCGTAAATGACGATGTTTTGGAATCTGAATCCGGCGCTGAATCCCATGAGGCCAATGAGCTCAAAAAAAACTTCGCCTATGAATTGCGGACGCCGGAGGACGGATCATATTTCAAAAAAATAAAAAGGATCGGCGGCGCTTTGGCGCTCGCGGGAATTACGGTCTTTGCACCGGGAAAAAAGGAAGCGGTTGCGCCCGAGACAACCAAGGAATTCCGCGCGGTCGAAACCTATAAAGAGGCTGACGATCTAAAGCGGGCAAATTTGGATCTTTTCCGGCTTGTTGAGAGGTCTCTTGTGGAATCAGGCGGAGTAAAAATATCTCCGCAGCTTGATACCGTTCGAAAAACCTATCCCAAAGAGACGAGGATCAACGCGATAGGCCAGCAGCATACTTCCGACGGGCGCCCGTATTTCAGTCGTCCAGAAATAATTTTGGGGGAAAAATTCATCTCTGAGCACCCGCGGGAAACTGAAAAGTATATGGAGAAGATCAAAAAGACAATGGAAGCAACTGTTCTTATTCTGGGCGAGAAACACATTGAGACAGGCGGAAAAACATATGTTGGTAAATTTAACGGCAGCGGGGTCGTTATCGAAACCTCGAAAGGTCCTATGGTACTCACTGCCGAACATGTGGTAGAAGAAGGCACTTTCAACTTGTGGGTTCAAACGCAGGACGGCCGGATATCCTTCAGACCCATAACGGAATTTTCCGACAAAAAATCCGATCTTGCGATTTTGAGCGCTCCCGGCAAACTTTCAGATATCTTGCGACGCGAAAATATCACTCCCTTGAAAGTGGCGGGTGATGGCGGTGAAATGAAAAAAGGAGAAAAGCTGGCCACGATAGGCAACCCTGCGGGCTTTCCGTTCGAGGTTGGAATATCGCATTTTGACTCTTTTATCGTGAACGATAGCGGCGAAAAAAAGAAAATACACCGGCCCGGCATGACGTTAATTGGAACAAAACCGGATCCGAGATTCGCGCATCTCGCAAAATATCCGGAATCCGGACTAATGAAAGCAAGCATGATAGAGATACGAAAAGGTAAAAAGATTAATATCGAAATATCTTTGGATCCGGTCCCCGGTAAAAAAGGCGATCTTATACCCGGCGCGAGCGGCGGCCCCGCAATCAAACTCGAGAACGATAAGAAAGATCCCGAGCTTTCAGGAATAGTAAGCAACACAAGATTTGATAAAGATGGCTCGATAATAGGCGGCATAGTACCGGCGCCGGATATACAAAAGTTTCTGAACACTTATAATAAATAGCATAATGGCGAATATAGCGGATTATATGTTTGCGATAATTGCCGGAACGTTTACGGCGCTTTTTAGCCTGCCAATACTTTACAATTTGCATATTTTAAACGTCTGGGTTGCTGTTTTTGCATTCATTTTTGCCCCCGTGGTATTTGTATTCGGAGTGTGGCTGGGAAAATTTTTAGGACGGTGGCTGACGTTCTTCACTCAGTTCGGCAAATTTGCGGTTGTCGGTTTTTTGAACGCATCGATTGATTTCGGCACGCTAAATCTCCTCTCGGCGCTCACCAGCACCTCTTCCGGCTTTTTGGTCGGCGGCATCAATATTCCCGGATTCCTCATGGCCGCGGCAAACAGCTATTTTTGGAATAAATTCTGGGTCTTCGGCGATTCGGGCGACAATATTTTTGCGGATTTGCCGAGATTCTCATTGATAATAATTTCCGGCGCGCTTTTAAACAGCGGGTTGGTGATATTTCTCACTACTTACGTAGAACCTCCCTCCATCGCAACGTCAAATCAATGGTTGAACATTTCAAAAGCGTTCGCCTCCGCCGTGATGCTTGCCTGGAATTTTTTGGGTTACAAATATTTCGCGTTTAACAAACAAAACAATGCAGGTATTCTATCGTAAATATAGGCCGCAAAAATTTGCCGAAGTCATCGGTCAAGAACATGTCGTCGGCATCTTAAATAACGCCGTAAAAGAAAAGCGTCTCGCCCATGCGTATCTTTTTTCGGGACCAAGAGGAACAGGAAAAACGACTGTGGCGAGAATTCTGGCGAGGGAAGCCGGCGCAGCCGAAGAAGATGTCATCGAAATAGACGCCGCTTCACAGAGGGGAATAGATGAAGCGCGGGCGCTCCGCGAAGCCGTGCATATTTTGCCGTTTCGCTCGCCATATAAAGTCTACATTATAGATGAAGTGCACATGCTGACCAAAGAAGCCTTCAACGCGCTTTTAAAAACTCTGGAAGAACCGCCAAAGCACGCGATATTTATTTTGGCGACGACCGAGCTTGCCAAAGTGCCCGACACCGTCGCTTCGCGCACGCAGCGCTTTGAATTTTCGAAAATCGGCATAGCTGACATTATCGGGGAATTGAGCCGGATAACCAAAGCCGAGAATATAAAAACGGATGATAAAGCCTTAAAACTCATCGCTTTTTTTGCCGAAGGTTCGCTAAGAGACGCAGAAAATATTTTGTTCCAGGCCGCCTCGATCGGCGAGCGCGTTATAAAAGAAGAAGACGTTAGGATGCTGTTGGGAGCGCCGATGTCCGAGAATATCGAGAAGCTCCTGCGCCATGCGTACGGAAAAAATGTGGGCGAACTTATTTCCTCTTTGGATGAAATATTGGAAGAGGGAACCGATCCGGCGCTGGTATTGCGCCTGCTCCTGCGGAGCATCCGGGCCGTTTATTTTCTGTCACTGGATCCCAGAACCGAAAATATCCTGTCGCACGAATTTTCAGCCGAAGAAATTGCCGCCCTAAAAACATTTGCAATATCACCGAAAACCGCTGAATTCTCTCTGCGCGAAATAATGGAAGCGGCCCGCATAAAAGCCGACGACTACACCGCGGCCATTCCGCTTGAACTTGCCCTGATAAGAATAGCGGTTCAACAATAATAATATGGAGTTTTTTCAGGCTTTGCTTTTTTACGGCATATTCTCTCTTTTCGGCGTATTCGGGCTGGCAATTTTAAGGCGTCTCTCGGGAAATACGGTCATTACGTACGTCGCCGCGAAGCCGGCCGGTCTCGTTGTATTCGGCTACGCCGTCTGGCTTCTTTCCTCGCTTGGATGGCTGGATTACCAAAATATGCTTTTCATTTGGCTGTTTTTCGCGGTCTCCGTTATAGCGGGCATTTATTTCTCGTGGGATTTTATTCTTAAACACAGAAAAAAGATACTCATGGCGGAAGGATGCGCTTTGCTGGTCTATCTTATTTATCTCTGGGTACGTTCCTGGAACCCGGCGATAAACGGCACCGAGCGCTTTATGGATATGGCGATGCTTGCCGCTTCCGGAAAAACGCATTTTTTCCCGTTCATTGATCCCTGGTACGCCGGGAAAACCGTCAATTACTATTATTACGGTTCTTATCTCATCAGCCTCATATCCAACCTTTCCGGACTCCAGTACACGCTCACATATAATTTCGCGCTTGGATTGCTTTATGCCCAGGCGGCGCTCCTTTCGGCCGGAATTACTTTTGCCTTCACCGGCTCAAAACTAATTTCGGCAGCATCCGCGTTTTTTGTGACTACCGCGGGCACAGTTTTCTTCGCCGTGGCAAGCGTTCTAGGCTATTTTTCCGGACACCTCTACACTTACATGTCCTCCACCCGTCTCTACACTCCGTCTTACATTATTAATGAAATTCCTTCTTACAGCTTTACTGTCGGGGACCTTCATGCGCATCTTCTGGCGCTTCCTTTCTTTCTTTTGGATCTCGCCTTAATATATATCCTCGCCAAACTAAAAAAAATGAACTGGACGCTCTTTGTTTTTTTGTCTTTGGCCGCCGCGGTGTCGGCAATGATAAATCTATGGGATGCCGTCACTGTTTACGCGCTCATTTTCATTGTGCTTTTATTTCAAACTATCAAATCGCGCTCCGCAAAATGGCTTGGCGCAGGCATTTTAATGGCAGGCCTCACATATCTTCTTATCTGGCCCAATATCAAAAATTTCCATAGCCCTGTTTTAGGTTTAAAATTCATTCCGGCCTACGCCGCAAAATACAATCTTTCAAACGTCCAATGGCCGACGCCCATGCTCGCGGAGCTGGGAATGTGGGGAATATTTTTTGCGGGTCTCCTGCTTGCGTTCCGCCTTAAGCGCAAAAATCTCAGAAACTTTTTCTTCTGGGCCTCTCTGGCGATCGTGTCTTTCGGTATTATTGCCGGCGTTGAATTTTTTTTCGTGGAAGATATTTACGGCGTCACGAATCCGCCGTATTTCCGGGCAAATACCACTTTCAAATTCGGTTATCACGCATGGACGATGCTTAGCCTGGCATTCTCCGCGGGAATTTACGCGCTTGTAAAAAATAATGAAAATAAGCGCTACCGCTTCCGGCGCGCAAACGCACCGGCTTTTCCGCGCGCTCTGGGCTGGTGCGTACTTTCCGTTGCCGCATTGGCGGGCGCGTTTTATCCCTACCAGGCATGGAAACAATTTTATCTTCCCGCCGGAAGAATGACCGGATTGGACGGCGCAGAATGGATGAAAACGTATGCGCCCGAAGATCTGGAAACAATACAATATATAAATAAAAATATTCCCGAACGTTCCGTCATCGCGGAAGCCGTCGGCGACAGTTATTCGTCTCACGCGCGCATTTCAGCATTCTCCGGAATGATCGCCCCGATGGGATGGAAAACGCATGAGTGGACATGGAGATTCGACGCGGACGCGGCAAAAGATGCCAAGCCGGGGCAGGCGCTGGAGACCGGCTGGGGCGCGGTCTCGACTGTCGCGCAAGGCGTCCAGCTGCTTTATGAGACGAATAATCAAATCGAAGCCGCCGCCATCATAGCCAAATACGGCATACAATATGTCTACATAGGCAACCTTGAGCGCGCGGCCTATAAAAATTTGCAGGAACAAAAATTTTCTGAATTGGGTACTGCGGTTTTCCGTGCCGGCAACAGCTCGCTCTATAAGATCGCAAAATAAAAAACCCTGCGCCGGTAGGCTAATCAGGGCCTTAAAGAAATTTCGAGATCGAGCTTGTTTTCGATAAGTTGAAGCCATGTTATGGCATCTGCTTTAAGATTGGGCTTCGGAATAACCGAAACGTTATCCGCGCACCAATCAGCAAGCTTCGCTTGCGATTCAAAAATGGGGCTGATATTCTCGATTATCGAACCGGGGCGGCATAGCCGCCAATTGAATCCGTCGCCGCAGGTAATTCGTTTTACCAGCAGTTGATTTGCCAAAAGCACGAAATGAACTACTCCGGAACTTTCCATTTCTTCACCTCCTGTCGAAATAATAGCACTTTTATTGGTTATATGTCAAGCCAAGCCGCCTGCGTTCTGTAAATAAGCGGCTTATTTTTTGCCGCGCTTGAAAATTGAGAGCAATTTGTCTTTCAATGAAACCGCGAGCATCTCGCTGATTCGGTCCGCGATGCGGTCGCGCCCCGCCTCTTTCAGCTTTAAAACAAACTCATCTTTGTCGTGGATATTTTCATCGAATTCCGCCCGTGCAGCGTTGGCCGCGTCTTGAAGCCTGTCATATTCCGCGCGCGGCTCCGGGATATTCGCCCAGGACTCGGCGAACGTATCAATGCCTCCGTACCCGGCGATAAAACTATTTAACTCATCGTTGGCCTTGACCAATTTGTATGCCAAAATAAATTTCTCCTCGAAAGTTAATTCGTTTTTTTCTAAATTTTGTTCCATAAATTAATAATATCATGGCTTGAATTTTGAACAAATTTTTGATATAAATATTAGGTAATGGGGGATCTTCTAGCGGTAGGACACGTCCCTTTGGAGGACGGTACCCTGGTTCGAATCCAGGTCCCCCAGCCACGCAAAATTCGCTTGTTGCGCGCTTATCGCGTGGCAGGCCACATGAAAAGAGATTGTAGACCATAAAGTAAAATGCTAGGTTTTGCGTGAGCCACGAGGCGAACATAGTGAGCTTTTCGTGGCCAATTATATGCATACCGTATACGTTTTAGAAAACCAGAATGATAAATCATGGTATATCGGCCAAACTGATAATCTTAAGCGCCGGATAGAACAACATAATTCCGGCAACGGAGGCAGAACTACAAGAATAAAGCATGGAACTTGGAAATTGATGTACGCTGAAGCCTACTGCGATAAACGAAACGCAATAGGCAGAGAAAAATTTTTAAAAGGAGGATCGGGAAGAAAATATTTACAAAAACAGCTGGTTCATTATCTTAAATAAAACAAGTTATCTTTATGCCATTCTAGATAGAAAATAGAGATGTGAAGAAAGATTATTGAAGTGACGCACTTTATTCTCAGGAGCGTAGTTATGGTAAAATAAAAGTAATCAAAAAAATCTTATGGGGTCTCGCTTTTAATTTTACGAGCCCGATGAGGCCAGCAATATGCCACGAAATTATTTACGATACACTTGGACCAGCCCGAAACTAAAATCAGGAAAATCTCCTATTCACGGTGACGGAGTTTTTGCCGTTGAAAAAATTGCAGAAGGTGAAAAAATAATGGAATTCGGCGGAGAAATAATTTCTAAAAAACAAGCATTTTCCGGAAACTATCGTAGCAAATCAATATGGATTGTGGGCGAAGATAAGTATTTGGCTTTGCCTTATACGGACACCCGAATCAGTTTAGATGAAAATTTGAATCATTCATGCGATGCCAATACTTGGCTTGAAGACGAAGTAACAGTAGTTGCCCGCCGGGAAATTGTGCCCGGAGAAGAAATAACTCTGGATCAGGGCACTTGGAATTTTGATGATAAGGCATATGTCGATAACCAAGAGCACTGTTCTTGCGGGCAACCGGATTGCCGGCGTATTCTGATGGAGAATGACTGGAAACTCGATAAAGTCCAAGATAGATACAAAGGACATTTTCATCCCATGATTCAAAAAATGATCGATTCTTTATTAATATAAAAATAAGTCCCGACTTCGTACCACCCTCCCAGCCAATAGCTTTTAAACATGCCAATAAAAATAACTCGCGCTTGATGTTTTACTCAAAGACAAAACGTGGGAAGAAGCGTTTGCGGAAGATTGGCGCAAAACAAAAGCGTGGAGACCAGGCTGGGAGTATATTTTAGAATAATTATGAACACCGAAACTCTCGCAAAATTTCTAAGCGAAGCAAACAAGGCAACATATGCCAACAAAGATGCGCCAAAAGTCGCGCCATCGCGTCTGAAATCTGAGGATTATCATTTTGAGAAAGACGGCTTGATATATCACGATGCCTATTTTGGCGGGCGCGACTTTATCGGAGAGGAAATCGTATATGAAAATGACAAGCCTGTCTGGGGTGCAAATTATTTTGGATTCGTGCTTGATGAGAAAGTAAGTGAGAAGGAATTATACGATTTCCTGCGAAAAGCACTCATGCAAGAATACAACGATATTATTCCAGTTCGAGGACCAGCAAAGTTTTCCGATGGCGAGTGGACTTATAAATTTACAGTAAGGGGCGGGTTAGAAAACTTTGCTGGTCAAGAGGAAATTTTGCTGAATAGGAAAGTTGTGTATAGTTGTATGATACACGGAGAATTTATTAGATAGCAGCCGGATTTTTTCGCCGAAATGCCAGAAGCGAGCGAAGCGGAGGCGGTCATTCGTCTGGATTCGTTTGGTAAAAAGTTGGGATTTCATTTGGGAGTGATAGTTAAAATTTATGAATAAAAAATCATCCTTTAAAAACGCGCTCACGGATTCTAGGAATAAAACCCTAAAATCTATAAAATTATTTTTTCAGGGTAAAGCAGTTGAAGCTCACGTTTTCGGTTCGACAGCACGAGGCAATGCCGATGCTTTTAGCGATATTGATATTTGGCTTACGTTTAACGACGAGAATATCGCGAAGGCTTTAGAACAACGGCTTGAATATTATGCCCGGTTAGGTAAGGTTATTCATGTTTGTGAGCCTCCGCAGAACAGGCCAACAAACGGAGTGCATTCCTGCGTGCTATATAAAACGGAGGGCGGGTTATTGCAGGTGGATTTTTATATCTGCCCGCTTTCAACGTCATTTAGAACGGAAGAGAGCAAACAAATAATTGGCAATGTAAAACTTCCACTGGGTAAACTGGGCTTCAATGCTCAAAAAATTTCAGTTCCCGACTCTTACCGGATAGATTTTTTTATACTTTTTGTATTTATCGCGATCAAAAGATTAGCCCGGAAGAAACCTGAGGCATTAGATATGCTATTTGCTGAGTATGACAATTTAAAGAGCCGGTACCAAGTTGATGTTGAGCCTTTGGACGCCGAAGTCCATACTTTTGCGGGTCTGCGCCAGGTTATTGCCGAAGTCAACAAGGTTTCAAACAAGAAGCAAAAAGACGTTCTCAAGGAGATCTCTACTTTTGCGGGCCATGTTGGAAAAATATTCCCTTAAATAATTATTGAGCTACTATAAAAGCGCCGGAAAATTTCCGGCGCTTTGCGATTTTTGGAGAAAAACTTTCTACCACGATGTCGTCGTCCAGTTAACGCTTTTTTTGTCAGTGGTCATGATAATATATTTTGGTTTCAGAGATTTCTCGTCGTATTTGCGAACAATCGTACGAAAATTGAATGGCAGTAAGACAACGCAGCGATAGATAGGCACGGTCGCCACCTGCTTTCTTCCGCGATATAAGATCTGGTATTGCGGCTTTTCTTCAACCGCGACCGGATTGCGAAGCTGCCCCACCGGCACGTCAAGGTCAAGTAATTTTTTATAGTAAAGAAGCGATTTATTTCTCCTCGGCAATGACCCCCAAAGCAGGGTTCCGTCGAATGCCGCCAAAATCCCATGCTGGCGCGAATCAAATTCAACCATGGTAAGCGCATTTGTTTCCGGGAAAGACAGCATAATGTGCGCGTCATCCGCCACTTGGGAAACGGTCATTTTGCCGGGCGCTCGCCCGAATAAATAATGATATAAATTCCGCTGCTTTGGCGTATCCATCCATGTCCTCCTTTATGTTTTACGGGTACTTATTTTTCAGGTTCGATTGTATCACATAAATTATATTATTGTCAATACACGCTTGATACTTGCGTAGTAGTTATTAAAAAGTAAAATATTTTGCGAAGTCTCCGACAATGGGGAGCTTGGTCTCTTTCAGAATGCATACTAATTGCTCTCCGGCCTGAAGCTGTAATGAAGAAAATTTTGTGCTAACATAAATTTAATGACGACAATAGAGGATATGAGCGGCGCGGAGAACATCATTGCTAAACTCGAAAAGGAAGGTTTCGGCGATATTCAGATTGTAAAAATGAAGCAAATGAATGACGCGGGCGAGCACTCGCATGAAAAGAGCACCGTGCACATAATAATGCTGGGCGAGCTTGTCATTGTGGATGCGACCGGCACCAAAACGCACAGAAAAGGCGAGCGAGTCGAATTCCCTGCAGGAACGCGCCACCGCGCAAAAAGCGGCCCGAAAGGGCTTATAATGATCGTAGGAACTAAATAATTTTTAATGTTAAAATAAAAAAAATATGGATCTTAAAGATGACATGGTAAAAAAAATCCAACAAAGCCTTGCAGCCGAAGGTTTTACGGAAATAGAGCTCAAGCATTTGGGGTTGCACTACGATTCCGGTCCTCATACTCACGACAGGCACACCGCGCGTATTGTTATACGCGGAGTCCTGGAAGTTATTGAAAAAGACGGCGCCAAAAAAACTTTTAAAATAGGCGAGAGAGCTGATTTTGCTCCGGGGACCACTCACACGGAAAGGGGTCTTGGAACCGATTTCTCAATCGTAGTCGGTTATAAATAAGCCTGCCCCGTGAGAGCTTTGCTCTTTTACGGGGTTATCCACAGCCCTCAGCTCTTGCACGGTGAACGGATGTTCACTTATAATTGATACATGAGCAAATTCGAGACTTACAAAACCATAAAAGCCGAAATCGAAAGACTAAATCGCGAGATTGATCTTAAGATAATCCTCGGCCGGCCGTATATGGTAGAATCGAGAAGACACAAAATGCTTCTTTTGAAACTTAAAAAATTCCCGAACTTATTCTACAAATATGTTTTCTTCTTATAAACAAAAAATCCTTTTGTTCTATAAAACTCACAAGCGCATGCCGGCCTACGCCGAGATTATGAAGCTTGTCGGTTTTAAATCAAAGAATGCGGTTTATAAGCTGGTCAATAAATTAATTGAAGAAGGAACCGTCTCCAAAGACCCAAGCGGGCGCCTGATACCGAACCGCATCCAAAACGAGTTGCCGCTTTTGGGTTTGGTTGAGGCCGGCTTTCCGTCCGTTGCCGAAGAGGAGATTCTGGATACTTTTAATTTTGATGATTACCTCGTTAGAAACAAAGAATCCACCTACATTCTGAAAGTCAAAGGCGATTCAATGATCGACGCCGGAATACGCGAGGGTGACTTGGTCGTGGCCGAGCGCGGAAAAGAAGTTAAAGTTGGGGATATTGTCATCGCGGAAATAGACGGCGGATGGACGATGAAATATTACAAAAAAATGGGGAGTCTTGCGTATCTTGAGCCGGCAAACAAAGCGTATAAGCCCATTTTCGCAAAGCGCGAATTGAATATCGCCGCCATCGTCAGCGGGGTAATCCGCAAATACAAATAGGTTATCTTTTGGTATAATTATGATAATGAAAATTTCGACTAAAATAATGCTCGGTGATGCAAAAACCATGCTTAAACGTCTACCTAGAAATTCCGTGGATCTCATCATAACATCTCCGCCTTATGCAGACCAACGAAAGAAAACATACGGAGGCATTCACCCTGATAAGTATGTCGAATGGTTTTTGCCTATTTCTGGAGAATTGCTACGAACACTAAAACCCACTGGAACTTTTGTATTAAACATTAAAGAAAAAGTTTCCAATGGAGAACGACATACTTATGTTCTTGAGTTAATTTTAGCTATGCGCAAGCAGGGCTGGCTTTGGACGGAAGAATTCGTTTGGCATAAGAAAAACTCTTTCCCAGGCAAATGGCCCAACCGCTTCCGCGACTCATGGGAGCGACTTCTGCAATTTAATAAGGCAAAAGATTTCAATATGTATCAAGACGAAGTAATGGTCCCCATGGGAAACTGGGCGAGGTCGCGTCTACAAAATTTAAGCGCGGTAGATTTGACGCGCGATGAATCTAAAGTTGGTAGTGGGTTTGGGAAAAAAATCGCCAATTGGATAAATCGTGATAAGGCATACCCAAGCAATGTTTTACACATTGCAACAGAGTGCGGAAATAAAAGCCACAGTGCCGTATTTCCAGAAGCTATTCCTGAATGGTTTATTAAACTATTTACAAAAGAAGGAGATACTGTTCTTGATCCTTTTTTAGGCTCAGGAACTACATCTAGAGTAGCAAAAAGAATGGGCAGGTACTCTATTGGCATTGAGATACTTGAAGAATATTATAACCTTGCATTAAAAAGCCTAGAAAATGCTCCTAATCAAGAAAAGATCCTTTTTATCAATGATTATCAAAAAGCACAATTAAATGAAAATAAACTTAGATGATGTAAGTGAATATGTATCCAAAAATATAGGCAGCTTCCATAGCTCACGTCTAAATAGCCTATCTAAGCTCGAATTGAAGCAAATTCTTGCCCGAAAAAATCCATATCTTTTTAAGGCAAAGAACATTCTTACATCTGAAGAATTAGTCAGGCAAATCTTGGATGCGCACCTATCTTCTCAGGAAGAGACTATATTTGGAGAATTTCTTGAAGGGCTTGCAGTTTTTATATGTGGTAAAGTCTACAATGGTACCAAATCAGCAGCTGAAGGCATAGATCTAGAATTTACGAAAAATAAAGTTAAATATATTGTCACTATCAAATCTGGACCAAATTGGGGTAACAGTAGTCAAATCGCGCGAATGGAGGATAATTTCAAAAAAGCAAAGAAAATTTTAAAGACAAACACTTTAAAAACCAATATAGTCGCCATAAATGGCTGTTGTTACGGACGGGAAAATACTCCAGATAAGGGCAATTACATGAAGTATTGCGGCCAAGTATTTTGGGAATTTATTTCCGGAAACTCTGATCTTTATACAGATATAATAGAGCCATTGGGCCATAAAGCAAAGGAAAAGAATGAAGCATTCCAAAAACAATATGCTATTCTAATAAACAAATTTACAAGTGAATTCTCAAAAGAGTTCTGCCCGAATGGAATTATAGACTGGAAAAAGCTGGTACAACTTAACTCCAAAAAATAGCTTAAATAAGCTTATTTTTGGCAACCGGAAACGCGTTTTCATCATTATTTCTTCATGATATCCTAATCTGTTATAATCTAATGTAATAATGTTTTAGTAATGAGTAATAAGATAAATGAAGTTGAGTAGTAATGACAGGAACAGCCCGACATTCATCGTTGGCGTAGGCGCATCAGCCGGCGGGCTTACGGCGTACGTTGAACTGTTAAAAGCGCTCCCCAAGAAAACGGGGGTTTCTTTTGTATTGGTCTCGCATCTTCCCGACGAGCCGAAAAGCATGCTGACGGAATTATTGTCCGGAAAATCCGAATTGGAAATTGCGGAAGCAAAAAACAACATGCCCGTATTGCCGGACCATGTTTACGTAATGCCTTCCGGAAAACATATATTCATAAAAAACGGCAGACTTTTGCTTGAAAAGAGGAAGGACAAGCCGCCGCATATGCCGATCGACGATTTTTTCAGGTCTTTGGCGGAGGACCAGAAAGAAAAATCCGTCGGAGTAATATTGTCGGGCACGGCTTCTGACGGCTCCGCCGGTGTCATTGCGATAAAAAAAGCCGGCGGGATCACTTTCGCAGAGGACGAAAATTCATCAGCGTATCCCGATATGCCGAAACACGCCGTAGCCACGGGCGCGGTGGACCATATCCTCCGACCTTCAGATATCGCAAATATGCTCGTGGAAATGAGCGCCAATCTGGAGGCGCGCAAGGCCGCGCGCCCAAAAAAAGAAGATCCTTTTTCGGAAATTTTGAAAACCATTAAGCAGATCGAGGGCATAGATTTTACGTACTATAAACAACCGACCATCCAACGGCGCATCGCGCGCCGGATGGGACTGTGGAAAATTGACACTCTCGCCGCTTACGCGAAATTACTCAAAAAAGACAGAAAGGAAGCTAACGCCTTGGCTGAAGATGTTTTGATACATGTTACCGAATTTTTCCGGGACCCGCAGCTTTATGAAGTACTGGAAGAAAAGATTTATCCGCGGCTCAAAAAAGAACACGCTTCAGGTTCAGCCATCCGCATCTGGGTTCCGGGATGTTCCACGGGAGAAGAAGTATATTCTATCGCAATATCCCTGATCGAATTCCTGCAAAAAAAGGGAGCCAATATCCCCGTGCAAATTTTCGGAACCGACATCCGCGAGGCGGTGATAAAGATAGCCCGGCACCGAAAATCCAATGAAAAAGCATTTCTCCGCGTTCCGCCCGCCATATTGAAAAAATATTTTACAAAACTTGAAAATGAGAATTCCCGGCAGATATCAAAAGCGGTAAGGGACATGTGCATTTTCGCCCGCCATAATATGCTCACCGATACTCCTTTCTCAAAGTTGGACCTTATAAGCTGCAGGAACATTCTCATATATCTGGACCAGTCGCTTCAAAAAAAAGTTATGCCTATCTTTAATTTCGCTCTGAAACCCTCGGGCATTCTGGTGCTCGGCTCCTCCGAGACCATCAGCGGATATAAAGACCTTTTTCAGGAAATTGATAAAAAACACCGCATATATTCATCCGTACATAATCCCCGCAGGCTTAATTTGGGTCTTGAGACCCGTCCGGCTGAAATAAACACTTCCACGATAAAAATTCCGTCCGCGCAGGGTATGGATTTTGACGTGGAAAGAGAAGCCTCGCGCATACTTCTCGCAAAATACACGCCGACATGGGTAGTGGTCAACGACAACCTTACGATATTGCATTTCCGCGGGCCTACCCATCCTTTTTTGGAATCCGCTCCGGGCAGGGCGACTTTCAGCCTTTTGAAAATGGTGCGAAGCGACCTGCTGCATCCTCTTACCGAAGCCGTCAACGAAGTTCGGAAATCCCGATCCGCCGTAAAAAAAGAGCATATCCGCATCAAACCGAACGGGGCCGTCAAAGATGTTTCCCTTGAAGTCGTTCCGATGGGTAATTTCCAAAATAACTCCTCCGACCGCTATTTCTTGATACTCTTTGCTATGGAAAATACCCTTATCGCAAAGCGCGCCGGAAAAGACATTCAAAAAAGCGATAGAAAAAACCGGCACATTGAGGAATTGGAGCGGGAACTTTTAAACACAACCAAATACATGCAGACTCTCGTTGAAAAGCAGGAGACGGCCAACGAAGAACTTCGAAGCGCGAACGAGGAAGTCATGTCCTCAAACGAAGAATTGCAAAGCGTAAATGAAGAACTGGAAACCGCGAAAGAAGAGCTCCAATCTACGAACGAGGAGTTAAATTCTCTGAACGCCGAACTCGGACTCAGGAATAAGGACTTAAACCGCTTAAATGAAAAACTTGCCGCCGAGCAGGAAATATCGAAACTGAACGAAGCATTGCGCAATCTGGTCGCCGACAGCATACAGGATTACGCGATATTCATGATCGACCCTCATGGGAAAATATTGAATTGGAATAAAGGAGCGGAACACATAGAAGGATATAAAGCCGAAGAAGTGATCGGCAGGCACTTCTCGATTTTCTATGCTCCAGAAGACATTAAGACCGGAAAGCCGGAGCGGGCGCTTGAAGCCGCAGTAAAAACCGGACGTTCATCCGAAGACAGCTGGCAGATAAGAAAGAACGGTTCCCGCTATTTTGCTGAGGCTATCATAACACCCGTAAAAAACGGGCAAGGAGTTCTGAATGGCTTTGTAAATGTAACAAAAGACCTGACTGAAATTATGAAACTGCATAAAGAAAGAGATGATGCTTATGCGCTTATGGAAAAGAAAGTGGAAGAACAAACGAAGCATTTAAAAAATGCATTGCTTAAAATCAGCGAGTCCGATAAAAACAAAAGCCAGTTCATAACAATCCTCGCGCACGAGCTTAGAAATCCCTTGGCCGCGATTCTTAGCACGATCGAACTGATGCAGATCGAAGGCAGGTCTGAAGATGTAAAAAACTCACTTTCAATTTTAGGATTACAATCCAACCGCATGTCGGTTCTCTTGGACGACCTTCTTTCAGTCTCAAGAATTTCCAGAGGCACATTGCGGATAAAAAAAGAAAACATCCGTTTAAAAAATATTATAGACACCGCGGTTGAAACGGCGAAGCCGATAATCACCAATCGAAAACATAAAATCCACGTATCCTTGCCGGAAACGCCGATATATCTCAAAGCAGACCCTTTCCGGCTCGCAGAAGTTTTGGACAATTTAATCAACAATGCCGCAAAATATACCGATC
>CAZXFC010000026.1:0-5972 GCA_964640425.1 uncultured Candidatus Saccharibacteria bacterium
GGGAGTTCTACCAAAAAACCGCCAAGGTGTTACCGATGTACTCATCTCGTACAAACCCTTGACTCGAAAGGGTATGTTTGCTATATCTTAACGTAGGTTTGAATATTGTTTGTCCCTTGAAAAGGAGGATCAAATGACCGTCAATAGCAATTTTGAAGATGTCATCAAAAAGGATCGCGATTCCGGGAATCATGTCGCGCCTTGGCGCGGCAATCTCCTTGGTTATTTTGAGAAAGTCAAAGAAAATCCGTCCATTGCGATGCTTGCTCATTCGCGGCTTTACGAAGTAATTATGAAAGCGGGAGTCCGCAACATCCAAGACTCCGAAGATCCGCGCATCAAAAGATTATACAAAGACGAATCGATAAAGGTCTACGATTTCTTTTCCGATTCATTTTTCGGCATCGAAAAAACGATTTCACAAATTGTCCGGTATTTTCATTCGGCATCTCTGAAGGGAGAAGAAAGCCGGCAAGTGTTGTACCTCATGGGACCTGTTGGCTCCGGTAAGAGCTCGCTTGTCGCAAAGATGACGTCGGGGTTGGAACAATCCGATCCTTTCTACGCCATTCTCGGCTGCCCGATGTTCGAAGAGCCTCTGCATCTTGTGCCGAGGCATCTCCGGAAAAATTTTGAAAAAATGCTCGGTGTAAAGATTGAGGGCGATCTTTGCCCTGTTTGCCGCTTCAAGCTCAAAGAAGAGTTTGGCGGAAAATACGAAGATTTTCCGATTTCCACCGTGGAATTCTCGGTTCGCGCAAGGCGCGGAATATCTGCGGTCCCTCCGGTTGATCCCAACAACCAAGATACGTCGGTGCTTATCGGCAGCGAAGATATCTCTAAACTGGATGTGTATTCAGAGGGCGATCCTCGCGTGTTGGAACTCAACGGTGCGCTGAACGTGGGTAACCGCGGACTTGTCGAATTCATCGAAGTCTTTAAAAACGAGATTGAGTATCTTCACTGTATGATCACGGCGACGCAGGAGAAAGTCGTTCCGGCCCCGGGTCGGCACGGACTTTGCTATGTGGACACCGTTATCGTCTCACACTCCAACGAGGCCGAATGGCAAAAATTCAAGGGCGATCATACCAATGAAGCCATTCTCGACCGAATAGTCGTTGTGAAAGTTCCGTACAATTTGCGATTGACGGAAGAGGTCAAGATTTACCAAAAGATCATCAACAATTCAGATTTCCGCGGACACGTGGCGCCGCATACTTTGGAAGTCGCCTCAATGTTCGCCATTCTTTCGCGGCTTGAACCTTCGACCAAATGCGACCTTATGACGAAGCTCAAGATTTACAACGGCGAAGAGGTCGTTGAAAAAGGGCGTACAAAGAAAGTGGATAGTCAGGAATTAAGGGACGCCACAAAGCGCGAAGGCATGAGCGGAATTTCTACACGCTTCATTATGAAGGCGTTGGACAACGCTCTCTCCGACCACACCTCCAGCAGCTGCATAAATCCGATCAACGTTCGTGAAGCGTTGATTAGCATGACAAAGGAAGCGGATCTGTCCGATGACACTCGCAAGCAGTATCTTGAGTTCTTGCAGGACATACTACACAAAGAGTATCTGCAAGTTCTCGAGAAAGAGATTACGCGCGCATTCGTCTATTCCTACCAGGAGCAAGCTGAAGCGCTGTTTCAGAATTACCTCGACCACGCGGAGGCCTACGTCAACAAGACCAAGGTTAAAGACCGCAACACCAAAGAAGAACTTTCTCCCGACGAAGGCTTCATGAAAACCATTGAGGAACAAATCGCGATTATCGGTTCTGCGGCCGACGGTTTTCGTCAGGAAGTGATCGCTTTTCTATGGGTAGCGAATCGCCGCGGCGAGAAGATCGTTTATCAAAGTTATGAGCCTCTTAAAGAGGCTATTGAGAAAAAGCTTATGACATCGGTAAGAGAGTTGAGCCGGGTCATTACCAAAGCAAGAACGCGCGACGAAGAACAGTCCGAAAAATACAACACAATGGTCAAAAACCTGCTCGAAAACGGTTATTGCCCAAGCTGCGTGGATGTAGTCCTAAAATACGCGGCTAACAATCTTTGGAAAGATTAAGGTTTTTCATTTAAATTAAATGCTCCATAGAGCCCCTTTACAAAGGGGCTTTTGTTATGTTATGAATTATGCAGGAAGAAATTTGAAATTAGGAGGTTTTTTGTGGCCAATAGAACGATATTTCGTGATACCACGAAAAAAAATCAAAGCGATAGAAGCGCGGGAGACCGGCAGCGCCACCGCGAGAAGGTTCGCGAAGCTATCAGAGGCAATTTAGCCGATATCATCGCAGAGGAATCGATTATCGGCAAGAGCAAGGATAAAGTCATTAAAGTCCCAATAAAGGGAATAAAAGAATATCGCTTTGTGTACGGAGAAAATACTCCGGGAGTAGGCCAGGGAGCAGGAGAAGAGCCTCAGCCGGGGCAGGTCATCGGCAAAGACAAATCCGGTGCCGCAGGGCAGCAATCCGCCGGAGACAGTCCTGGAGTTGACTACTATGAAACCGAGATAAGCTTGGATGAGCTGATTGAGCTGATGTTCGAGGACTTAGAGTTGCCTGATCTGGAAAAAAAACGCCTGCGGGAGATTCTTGTTGAGGAGAAGTATAAGCGAAAAGGTTACCGTAAAAAAGGTATCCGCACTCGTCTTGACAAGAAACGCACCGCGCGCGCGCGGGTAAAACGAAAGAAGGCCGCGCAAAAAACATTGAGAGGCGTACCTGCGGCTACCGGCCGGTTTCCTTTTCATAAGAATGATCTGACTTACCACCATACTGTGACTGAAAAACGGCACGAATCCAACGCCGTGGTTCTTTGCATTATGGACACTTCCGGCTCAATGGATACGATGAAGAAGTACCTTGCGAGGAGCTTCTTTTTTATCCTGACTCAGTTTTTGAAGACGCGATATCAAAATGTGGAGATAGTTTTCGTCGCGCACAGCACGGTCGCCGCCGAAGTTACGGAAGAAGAGTTTTTCCACAAGGGCGAATCAGGCGGAACTTTTATTTCCTCGGGGTATCTCAAAGCTCTGGAGATTATTGCCGCGAGGTATCATCCGGCTATATGGAATATTTATGCGCTCCACTGCTCGGATGGAGACAATTTCGAGAGCGATAATCCTGCTACGCTGAAAGCCGGAACGGAATTGGCCAAGATATGCAATTTGTTCGGCTACGCAGAAATAAAACCGCTCGGATCCGGATATTATGGAAGTAGCATGCTTAAGGTATTGTCGCAGATAAGCGAACCGGGTTTCCAAATCGTTCAGATAAAGCACAAAAGCGATGTTTGGGCGAGTTTCAAGAGTTTTATGTCACATGACAAAGCCAAGGAGGCAGTATGAATACTTTTACAGTCGAAGAATTGGAAGAGTGGAACGAGCGGATCGTCGAACTGGTCGAGAGTTACGGCCTCAAAACATATCAGCAGGAATTTGAGGTTTGCGATGCCGAACAAATGATCTCTTACATGGTTTATTCCGGCATGCCTTCTCACTATCCCCATTGGTCATACGGGAAGAGCTTCGAAAAAGTCAAAACTCTTTACAATTATGGAGTTTCAGGGCTTCCTTACGAGATGGTCATCAATTCAGATCCGGCAATCGCCTATTTGATGAAAGATAATACTCTGGCCCTGCAAATTTTAACAATGGCGCACGTCTATGCGCATAATGATTTTTTCAGAAATAACTTCACATTTAAATCTACTCGGGCGGAATTTACCATCGAAAAGTTTAAGGCGCATGCTGACAGAGTCCGGATGTATGTGGAGTCCCCCGGCATAGGGTTGGAAAAAGTTGAGCGGGTGCTTGATGCCGCCCATGCGTTATCGCTTCAGTGCCGGCGGAATCTGGCGATTAAAAAACGTACCAAGGAAGAAGAGAAACAGCAAAAGATGGACGAGGCCTTGGCCGCATACGATCCGTTCCAATCTGTTCATAGGAGGCAGGAATATACTGCTCCGGATCTGGAAAAAGTTCCGCTTTTTCCAGACGAGGATATACTTCTTTTTATCCGCGACCATAACCCTGCTTTTAGCGAGTGGGAAAAGGACCTTTTAACAATCGTTGACGAACAAGCCCGCTATTTTATACCGCAGATAGAGACAAAGATAATGAACGAAGGATGGGCCAGTTTCTGGCATAAGCGTATTCTGGACGCTCTGCCTCTGCCGCAGGGCATCCGGCTTGAATTTATGGTGCGGCACAATCAGGTGGTGAGCCCGATGCGCGGAGGTTTGAACCCATATCATTTAGGCATAAAAGTATGGGAAGATATCGAAAAACGCTGGAACGATCCTTCGCCGGAAGAGCTGAAAGAGTTCGGCCCGAAAACGAAGACGGGAACCGAGAAGATATTTGAGGTGCGAGAGGTCGAGCGCGACTGCTCGTTTTTCAGACGTTTTCTTACCGAGGACCTGATTCGCGAGCTCAACCTTTTCGAGTATAGAACCAAGGGCGATGAAACTCTCGTTACCCGCGTGGCCGACAAGGACAATTGGCACGAGATTAAAGAAACTCTGGTTCGCAGCGTCGGCACCGGAACCGTCCCCGTGATCAAAGTCGAAGATGCGGATTATAATCACAAACGGATATTGCTCCTGAAGCACGATCACGACGGCAGAGATCTGCAACTGGAATATGCGGAAAAAACCTTAAAACATTTGTGGCAATTGTGGGGGCGCGAAGTGAACCTCGCGACGACCGTCAGCGGCAGCAAGAGCCTCCTGTGTTTCGCTGACGATAAATTGTTCGTTAAGCCATATTAAAAAAAAGCTCCTTTGCGAAAAAGGAGCTTTTATTTTTTGAGTTTTTCTGTACTATTATATTAGAAATGAGAGTTTGTTTTTTATGCATACGAACGACGATCTCGATAAGCTGCTTGAAAAATGGAGAAAGAGCAGAGGAGAGAAAATTCGAAAATTTTTAGGAAAAGCCGATGTTCAGCGTATAACGCTATACGGAATATTTCCCGGCAGTAATATCACTCTGGCTTCGCCTTTTGAGTACCACAAAGCGTGGCCGAGCATCGTAGTCCAGGGTTTCGAGTTCCAGCTTAATTTTTTATATTTTTATCTGGAAAAATTCATAAGGCGCGAACCGGCCGAAGGCGCGGTCGGATGGAACGGCATACTTAGGCAAAGCGGCGAGCGAGTTGATATGACTTATTCGATAGACAGCCGCGACCCCGCATCTTTGATTGAGCTGATGGAATATCGGTTTATGCGCGACGCCATGATCCGCGCAAGGCTGAAATTATCCGAAATATCAATCTTGGAGGTCGTTCGCGAGGACAAAATAATATTTCGCGAACCTGTCGGCCTGCCGGAAAGAATTGAGAATGGCGATATCGAATTGCCGCTGGTTGAACTTCTAAATTAAGCCCCCCAAAAAGGGCTTTTATTTTTACAATAAAAATGTTCTAATATCATTGTTAAATGGAAAAGAAAAAGTATCTTAAAATAGGTTTTTCTACGGATCTCAAGGGTTGGGATAAATTTATTTATCGTACGCTGGAAATTTTTCCGGGCTTTTTGACTTGGCTGACTCTTGGCTGGATGGTACTGGGTTCTTATTTTTATCCCGTGTACGCGGCTTTTTTTATAATTATTTTTGATATTTACTGGCTGGTTAAGACTGTTTTTTTATCTTTTCATCTTCGTGGCAATTGGAGGAGGATGCAGGAACATTTGGCGACTGACTGGGCGGAAAGATTGGAACGACTCAATTGGGGACATTTGTGGCAGCTTGTTATCTTGCCGATGTCCAAGGAATCAGAGCAAGTCGTGGAACACGCGCTGGAAGCCATTTCTCGAAGCGCATGGCCGAGAGAAAAAATGATAGTGGTACTTACTTACGAGGAACGATACAGCGTGAATGGCACAGAAGTGGCGAGCGCCATAAAAGAGAAATATAAAAAAGAATTCCCTAATTTTTTGACGGCAATGCATCCCAAGAA
>CAZXFC010000026.1:5982-15653 GCA_964640425.1 uncultured Candidatus Saccharibacteria bacterium
AGCGGGAGAGATACCGGGCAAGGGCGGAAATGAGTCGTGGGCCGCAAAAGAGGCAAAAAAAATTTTCATAGATCCTATGAAAATACCTTATGAGGATATTTTGGTTTCTTCTTTTGACATTGATACGCAGATTCCCAAACAATATTTCGAGCTATTGGCCTGGCAATTCCTTACGGCAAAAAATCCGGTGCAGACTTCTTTCCAGCCGGTTCCGATTTATAACAATAATATTTGGGACGCGCCAGCTCTCTCGCGCGTGGTCGCCACATCCGGCACTTTCTGGCAGATGATGCAGCAGGAGCGCCCGGAGCGGCTCACGACGTTTTCCTCGCATTCGATGAGCTTCAAAACTTTGGTAGGGCTCGATTTTTGGCAGACGAATATTGTCTCTGAGGATTCCAGAATATTTTGGAACGCGCTTCTATATTATGACGGCGATTATGAATCGTTGCCGCTTTCTTACCCGGTCTCAATGGATGCCAATCTTGCCCCGACTTTTTGGGGAACGGTAAAAAATGTGTACAAACAGCAGCGTCGCTGGGCCTGGGGAGTAGAAAATTTTCCATATGTTGTATTCGGTTTTATAAAAAATTCCGCCCAAGACGGATCTTCCGCGGGAGGAAAAAAAATACCGTTTAAAACTAAACTTTACTACACTTTCAACATGATAGAAGGTTACTGGTCTTGGTCCACCAACGCGATTATGATCTTTGCGCTCGGGTGTTTGCCGGTGCTCTTGGGAGGAAGGGCATTCAATAATTTGGTTTTAGCTTACAATCTGCCGAATATTACGCGGATCATTATGACGTGCTCGATGGTCGGGCTTGTGGCTTCGGCCATAATTTCCATGAAGCTTTTGCCGTCTCGTCCCAAACATTACGGCAAAAGACGCCACGCTTATATGGTTCTCCAGTGGCTATTGGTTCCATTCACCATCACAATTTTCGGCTCCATTCCCGCGATCGAAGCACAGACCCGCCTGATGCTAGGGAAGTACATGGGATTTTGGATTACTCCCAAACATAGGAAATAATTATTTTTTTGATTATGGCTTCTGTTGCTTGTTTCTATCCTACTACAAATAAACAAAGCATTTGGTGGTGCACTTATTATTAGAGTTGTTTATTTGTCACTCTCAAAGTATGATGGTACCCCCGCCATCTAGTGAATGAGCTGTTTTTTTTGATTTGTTTGGAAACAAGTATCTGATAACGATCGTGGTGAGACGCTTGCATATGAGAACCGATTATGAAATGATGGGGGCCATGCTGAAAATGATAAAAACTCGTTATAAAAGAAAGCGCATTTATAGTCCGTGGAAGAAAAAATTACTGCTTTTATTGCTGGGCGGTATTTTTGTTGGGGCGACCGGTTCTAAGCACGGTATCTCAAAGTTTTTTACATCCATTCCCAAAGGATTCCGCAAAATTAACAGGGAATATTTGAGACAGCTTATCTTGGAATTTTACAGGGACAGACTGATCGATATGGTAGATATTTCTGATGAGGAGGCGCGGATAGTTCTGACAGAAAAGGGGAGGTTAAGGGCAATGCAGTTTAGTATAGACGATTTAAAAATTAAGCCGCCCGCCAGGTGGGACAAAAAATGGCGAATCGTGATGTTTGATGTTCCGGAGAAAAATCGTCAGGCAAGAGACGCTTTGAGAGGCAAGTTGCGCGAACTCGGATTTTATGAATTGCAAAAAAGCGTTTTTGTTTTCCCATACGAATGCCGAGATGAAATCGATTTCGTGATTGAAATTTTTGATGTTAGGCGCCATGTTCGGTATGGAATATTGGAAAACGTAACCAACGAAGCAGAATTGCTTCAATATTTCGATTTGGTATAAGATTGATGTGGGCGCGTGTTTCAAGTGTCTGAACACGATCGTGGTGAGATGCTGGTTATTGTAAGATTGTAATAATATTAGTTACGATGATTTATATGAGAAGGCTGCAAAAGGCTTGTAATTTTAATATTAATCTGCTAAGAATAAACGCAAGCTGACCGGAGAATTTATGGTGATTTTTTCGGCCACAGCGCGACAGAGATTATTCTTTAACAGAGCCGCAGGGTAAAACCGAGCGGCATGGAGGAGAATTTTATGAGTAAAGATAATGGGCCTACAATCCTTTATGATCCAAATTTTATTTTGGATTCCACAACGACCTTGGACTTCGTAAACGAGTGCGTTGATTTGGCAAAAAAACTCAATACTATCGTGGGTGGGATAAGTTTGAAATTAGTACGCACCAATGGCGCAACAGCGCGATTTATGTGGGCCGGTAAATTATTTCTTGAGTTATATCCGGCCGGGGCCATTGATAGTATACCTTGGCTACATTTTCGCGACTTGGCTAGTAAAACAATTGGGAGGTCGCATTGTGATGGCGCTGCAAGAACTGATCTGTGGGAAAAGATACTTAAGCCGAATTTGAGGATAGTAATTCAAAATGATATGGATCGATTAAATCGATTATTTCAAGGATTAATCAACGCGCAGTTTGCAGTTCGTCTTTCAACATTGGAAAATCCACAGAGTGTCGGACAGTTGGAACCCAAGGAATAAAAAATTTATTAATTACTCAAAATGCAGCGGTTCCGTTTGGAGCCGTTTTATTTTTTCTACCAAAAGAGGATATTTTTCCAAAGTTTTGTTTTCGATGATGGCACGGGCCTCAAAGCGGGCGGCCTCGACCATTTTAAGGTTTTTCAATGCTTCCATGCCGATGTCCGAGATGCCGGACTGTTTTCGTCCGGAGAGCTCTCCCGCCCCTCTGAATTCCAGATCGTATTCCGCAAGTTCAAATCCGGTTTTTGCTTCCGTAAGCGCTTTTAATCTTTTAAAAATATTCGCCGAATAATTTGTCGGCAAAATAAAGCAGTGCGATTTTTTCTCGCCTCTTCCCACTCTTCCGCGGAATTGGTGCAGCTGCGCAAGCCCGAAGCGCTCCGCGCCTTCTATCATGATGATGGTCGCATTGGGCACGTCCACGCCAACTTCCACAACAGAGGTGGATACGAGTACGCGCGCAATGTTTTCACGGAAGTTTTTCATTGTTTCTTCTTTTTCTTTCGGGGTCAGTTTGCCGTGCATCATTGCTATTTCAAATTCCGGAAAAATTTTCTCTTTTAATTTTTTATATTCTTCTTTAACGGATTTCATCTCGGCTTCGCCGAATCCGTCCGGTGACACTTCTTGCGGCTCGATGCGCGGGCAAATTACGAAAGCCTGCTCTCCCAACTGTAATTTTTGTCTTATGAACTCGTAAGCTAACGTCCGGTCTTTCGGCGGGACAATTTTTGTATCGATTGCTTGCCTGCCCAGCGGCATCTCGTTTATTACCGAAAGGTCTAGGTCCGCATAAATAGTGAGCGCCAGCGTGCGGGGAATCGGAGTTGCGGTCATTGAGAGAAAATGAGGCAACACATTTTTATTTGAGAGCTTGCTCCGCTGTGCGACTCCGAAACGGTGCTGTTCATCGACCATCGTAAGCGCCAGATTTTTAAACTCAACTTTTTTCTCTATCAAAGCATGAGTCCCGATGAGTATTGGAAATTCTCCTTCCCGTACCCATTTCAAAAGTTGCGCTTTAGAAACGTGCGTCGGCAATCCTTTCGCAAGCTTGGAAGGAAATTTTTCGGAAAAAGCCGATGTAAGCAGGCCCAGTTTAATCCCTGTCCGTCCAAGTACCTTATAGAAGGTTTCGAAATGCTGGCGGGCCAATATTTCGGTTGGCGCCATGTAGGCTGCCTGTTTGCCATTTTTTGCAATTATGTAAGCGGCGCACGCGGCCACAGCCGTCTTTCCGGAGCCGACGTCACCCTCTAAAAGCCGGTTCATCGGATGTCCGGATTTAAAATCTTTTATAATATCATCGATGGATTTTTTTTGCGCGTCGGTCAGCGAAAAAGGAAGCAAAGCCAAGAATTCATCTTTTAATTTCTCTACATTTTCAAGATTGATGCCTGCGGTTTTTTTAATTTCTTCTTTCTGGCCGGCGCGGTATAACTGCATGAAAAACACCTCTTCAAATGCAAAACGCTTCTTGGCGGCGTTCGAGTGCTCTTCCGTCTTTGGGTTATGCGCCCAGCGCAGGGCCGCGTTGAAAGACGGCAGGTGATATTTTTCTATAATTTCCGCCGGTAGATATTCAGACGCGTTTATCTGCGGCAAAATTCTTGCAATCGCTTTTGAAATCCAAAGAGATGAAATTCCTGCGGAAGATGCGTATAGCGGCTGGAGCGCGGCTTTATCCTCCTTAGAAAAAGAGGGGACTACGTTGCAAGGAACAATATCGTAAAGAGGATTTGCCAGATAATATTCATCTTTCCTCGCCGCTACCGTTCCGGAAAATATTGCGCATGACCCTACCGGAAGCATGCGCGCGATGTAAGGCTGGCGGAACCAGACCATTTTTATTTTTCCGGTTGCGTCCTCTACCGTAGCGTGGGCAATATTCATTTTTTTCTTCCATGTTTTTTCAAAATCTATTTTTTGAACGCGCCCCCAAACGCGGACTTTCTGGCCCGTGATGATTTCGCTGATACGAACGAGGCTCGCCGGATTTTCATAGCGGTAGGGAAGGTGGCGCAATAAGTCTTCTGCTGTTGAGAGACCCAAATTTTTCAGCGCGCTTTTTTGCCGCGGCTGAAGCTTGGTAAAAATATGCTCAAGCGAAGTCGTCAGATCCATAATCAATTTTTAGCATGAATTTGCGCAATAAAAAAATGACGCGCTATAATGATACAAATGAAGGAAAACATTGAATTTCGCGAGATTCAGGAGGAAATTGAGCGAACGCAAAAGCCGAAGAGAAGAAGGAAATCCAAAGAAGAAGATGACGGACAACTTGCGGGCATACCGGAGCATGTCCGGCTTTTGCGTGGCGTAATTCAGGAAAAACTGGAGAGCAATCCGGAAGAAACAAAGGAACAAGAAGTGCGCGCTAAACTGCTTTCCGAATTAATGACTCCGGAATTGATGAGTGAATATAAAGCGATTATGGCGGGGTTTAAAGCAAAAGGCGAGATAACCGAAGAACACAAAGAACGCGAATGGATAAGTGTGGAAGGAAAAGAAATTGAAGAGCAGATCGAGAAATGGATTTCGGATCTGGTACGGGAGATAAAAACTAAATCGCCGGACTTTAAGCCGGGGGATCAAGAAGACACCCGCCATTCGTCATGGTGGGTGTTTCAGTCCGTCGGCAATGTTTTAAATACAAAAAATTTGACGGCTGATATCAGGCTTGAAAGGAGCAGGATTGAAGAAGAGAGCAGGGATAAAAAAACATTTGAAACACGGGAAGAAATTGATATTGCTATCGCCGAAAAACTGGCGGAGCGATATCCGTTTTCCAAGGAAGACGTGTCGATACTTGCCTCCGCGGTGGATCCCAAAGAAGAAGAGTACAATATGCGTATTTTGGCAGAAATGGTCGGAAAGGTCTGGAAAGAGTACAGGCCGAACCTGAGCAAAAAAGATATCGCAATGCTTTCGGGCGGACATTTGGCAACGGCGATGCTGGAGGGCTTTACGCCGTCGCTTTGGCTGAAATTATTTCCGGAAGGCGGCGGATTTGATTTGCCGGTATTTCTGCAAATGACCGGCTTGGAAAAAGTCCGCGAAATAATTGATAACCGGCTTGATATTTTGATTGATAAGATCGAACTTGAGGTAAAGAAGAAAATAAACGCGCGCATATCCGACACAGTTTTTTATCAAGAATTCGAATTCATGCAGGAACATTCGCAGGGTGAAATATTTGAAAGCCTTGAGGAGGGCAGGGATGCCACACTTGAAATATTAAAGAATACGACAACCAAATTCGCCCCGATGATCGGCAGCATCGCCGCATCAGTTGGTTTTATGACTTCAATAAATCCTGTCATGGGCGGAGCGAGCGTTGCAAGCCTGCCGGCAATGTATTACATCGCCAAAAAAAGAAAAGACCGTTTTTGGGAAATACGCCGGGAAGGTTACCGGGAAAGAAGCAAATATGTGACAAAAATAAATTCGATAAAAGATTCATTTGAAGAAGTGCGCACTTCTTCCCAAGTGCCCTCGATTGCCGGCCAATTTACGGATACGGCAAATACTATAGACCAAATGCAATATAAGACGAGCAAGATTAGCTCGAAATACGCGCTTTTGGAAGCCATCCCGCGCGATGCCACAACGCTTACGGCCGGACTGGTGGGTTACGGACTGCATAAAGAAGGGCTTGTGCCCTCCGGCGCAGTATTGGCAAATATTCAATATGCACACCGTCTCCAGGCTCCTATTGAAAAACTTGTCAGTATGTATTTTCGTGATTTTCCGCAAGCTATACAAAAAATAAAGCGGATGGAAAAGATGTTAAGCAATTACGAAAATTTGGATACGCCCGACAAAAAAAAAAAAAAAAACCGTATTCCGGTATCCGAGCTCAAAGATTTTTCCATCAGTATAAAAGATCTTACTTACAAGGGTATATTGAAGAAAATTAATCTTGAAATTCCGCAGGGAGAATTTATAGTTCTCGGAGGGCGGTCCGGCTCGGGCAAAACAACTTTTATCCGGAATATGATCGGAGTATTAAAACCACAGGGCGGAGAAGTGAAGTTTGGCGGAGAAAAAGCGGATAAGATTAAAAAGTTCGGCAGTGAGTCTCTTTATGCCGCGCTTGCTTACAGCAGCCAAAAACCCAAGCTTTTCCCGGAAATGTCATTGCGCGAGAATTTGTTGTTATGGCAGAAAGAGGGGGCAACGGACGAGCGCATCAAATCTGTTTTGGAAAGTCTGAATCTCGGCGCGTTCGGTGAGCGTCTTGATGAGCATGTGACAACAATGTCCGGAGGTGAGCTGGTGAGGCTTGGGGTCGCGCGCTCGCTTTTAAAAAATCCAAAAATATTATTTTTGGATGAGCCGACATCAAGTTTGGATTCGCAGTCCGCTGAAGAAGTACGGAGCATACTCAAAAAACTTCATGTTGAAAATCCGGACATACCAATTATTTTCGCTTCGCACGACGAAGAGTTAAAAAAACAGAGCGATCGCTCGCTGGATCTGGCCGATTTGCAGGGACGATGACAAAAGCAAAAATACCCCCGCAAGAAGGTATTTTTGCTTTTATTGCCCTCGAGAGGAATCGAACCCCTATCTCGAACTCCGCAAGCTCGCGTCCTATCCATTGAACGACGAGGGCCTTGCTTCACGAGGCTTCAAAGGGGAAGCCGAGATTAAAACTTAGCAAAATGGGCGATGCTGTCAATAAGAGATTCTTTTTGTTCTGCTTCAGGGATGTATTTTATTACTATGTTTCTTAGCTTCTCCGGACCGGCATCGCCCAAGGGAATTTTTATGTAAGGCATCATTGTTCTGCCGGACAAAAAAGAGATTTCTTCCTGCACCGGCGGCCTGTAAAATATCCAAAACGATTTCAGCTCCGTCCACGGATACATTTTTATTTTCTCCGAGTGCGGATTTTTTACCAATATCCCTTTTTCAGTGATGGTAAATGTGAAGATTCGCGGAGGGCGTATTGCGTAGAGAATTACTGTAAACCAGCTGACAAGAATCAAAACGCCGAAAAGGAAAGATTGCTGCCATAATGCGCTTATAAAAAAGATGATCGCGATAAGGCCCGTCCACCAGTACCAGTCATTGCCGCGGTGGTGCTGAAAATACTCCGGGGCATCCCACGAAAATATTTCCTTGCCCGTAACGTATTCGTGTATTTGTTCGTGTTGATCCATATCACTTATTATACATTATTAACAAAGCGATTAAAGTTTGATTAGGACAGAAAGCGGAGGGTGACAAAATTGAAATGATTCATTATTATAAAGATATCATGGTAAATTTACTTATGGCAAATGCGCTTATCCCTGCGGATTTTTTCGCGTTCGGCATTCAAATGCGGGATATTGTTGATATTCTGGTTGTGGCAGTTTTGGTGTATGCTATTGTTTTACTTTTGAAAAAAGCCCGTTCTTTGTTCATGTTCAACGGTATCGGGGTACTCGTCATTATTTACATTCTCGCCAGGTATTTCGATCTTTATTTGACCAGTTATTTGTTCAGTTTTTTCTTTGGGTTTTTCGTGATCATTTTCATCATTGTTTTTCAAAGGGAATTGCGACGGCTGTTTGAATGGCTTTCTTCGTGGCGCCGGTTTTCATATTCCAACCGCGAGTTAATTCCCGACTTTGTTTCCATCCAGGTTATTGAGGCCGTTATGGCTATGGCTCGTGCCAAAATCGGAGCCCTTATTGTTTTTCCCGGAGAGGAGCCGGTGGATCTTGTGGCCGGCGGAGGCATAGCGCTTGGAGGTAAGGTTTCCGCGGAGATTTTGCAAAGTATTTTTGATGCGTCATCTCCGGGGCATGACGGCGCGGTAGTTATCCAGAGTGGTCGCGTCCGCGCCTTTGGGGTGCATTTGCCGCTTGCGCGGGAAGGGATCAAAAAATTCGGTACGCGCCACCGCGCGGCTTTGGGATTGGCCGAACGCTCGGATGCATTTACTATAGTTGTATCGGAGGAGAAGGGGACTATTTCCATCGCCGAGAACGGCGAACTGAATATTTTAAATGACGAATCGGCTTCAGATGAGCTATCGTCAAGATTGCATAATTTTTTGCGCAAGCATCTTTTGGAAGCCGGAGGCGATACTAACACGTGGTCCCCGCTGGTAAATTGGAAAGAGAAACTTGCTTCTTTGGCCATAGCTTTTTTCTTGTGGTATGCGTTCGTAGTGCAGTTGGGCGCCGGAACCATCACGCGTATTTATGATGTGCCGATAGAATTCCGGTCTCTTCAGCAAGGTTACTTAATAGAAGGGGTGAATCCTGCGGTTATTAGTATTTCTTTGTCGGGTCAAAACCAGGATTTCAGTTTTCTGAATTCTGAGCGTCTCAAGGTCAGCGTTAATCTTGCCGATACCGGCGAAGGAATACAAAAATTTGAAATAAACAATAAAGATGTCGTTAATGTGCCCGGCTCGCTTTCGATAATAGAGATTGAGCCGACAACGGTCCGATTCAGCATTAAAAAGTTTCTGCCGCCGGAGAGCGATTAAAAATATAAACATGAATGAGAGACCGATAATTAATATGGAATCATCGGAGAATTATGAAAATATATCTGAAAAATACTTTCGCGGGCGCTTGGGCATCGCAAATAAGATGGCGGATTATATTCCAGGAGTAGGACTAGTTAAGCTTAGTACCGAGGCGATTACCGGCAAAACGATTGATGGGAAAATTCTTACAAAAGCAGAGCGACTTCAGAATGCGCTTATTACGGTAGGGAATGGTCTTGCGGGCGCGCTTCAGGCCGCCGGCGAGCCGGTTGCAGGTTTGATTGCCGGAAGCACGGCGATAAAAAGCGCCGAGAATATTGAATATATTTTGCAAAAAGCCAAAGAGTATTCCGATAAACTGAAAGAAAAATGGCAGAAAGTTTAAAGCAAGAACTGGAATTTCTCATCCCGAAGCTCGTTGCCTTGGGAGAGGACGAAAAAGAGCTAATGCTTTGGCTATCGATTTTTGACTATATGCGGTCCCCCGAGCAAAAAGAATTGCTGGAAAATTTAAGAGCAGATTTGGAGGAACAATTTAAGATTTTATAATTCGGTGTCTGTTTGAAAATATCCGAACGGAACTCTCTGGGCTCGGCGGGCGGAAT
>CAZXFC010000027.1:0-15138 GCA_964640425.1 uncultured Candidatus Saccharibacteria bacterium
GATTAATTCACCGCTAGTCGGCCTTTCGTCAGATCCGGATAAGGAAAAGAACCTTTACAGGAATTCATTGCGGATTCTCGAAGCGATGAAGGCCCCATACTGCATTTTGGCCGGCAACCTGGTCCATGTTGACCTGACAAAGGCTTCAAAAAATCAGGGTTACCGCGCCGCTTTGTCGGAAGAGAGTAATGGGGAAGACTCAGGTTCCATTTTTGAAATAATGGATGACCGTATTATTAAGCGTATCAAGCAAGCAAGCGAAGCAATGGCCGACGAGAACGGAAAGCAGCTTTATTCAGGGCCGAAACTCATGGCGTTTGCCAAAACAGAAACGGAGATCGTCAATTATTGGGTTTCCGAAGAGGCTCGCCGCGTTGTGCTTGAACAGCAAAGAATTTTGGATGAAGGCAAGAAAAAAACAAGGGACGCGATCAGCGACGAGAAAAAGTTCATCAAAGCCTGCCGCACCGAGATGGTAAACTTATCTGCGCTTTTGGGAAATAAAAAAAGTCTGGAAGAGTCAGGATTGACTAAGGAAGATCTTCGCGAGCAGATCAAGCTCAACTCCGAGGAGATCAAATCGTCGGAGGCGGAAAAAGACCGTTTGCAGCAGGAATTAGACTTTCTCGAGAAAACCAGAGCAGCCGCGAACCAGACAAATCTTAAACAGGCTCTAAAGAAAAAGTGGTACATCAATTTCTTCGGCAAGCTTGTAAAAATGTTCGAAGAAAATATTCCGAACCTCAAAGTCATCTCTACCGGTGATATTTATCTGAAGTCTGGAGACCTTGTCGCCCACTTGGTGCAGAATCCGCGCGACGCAGATTCCGATATCGATATGGACAAGCGCTGGGTGCAGGTTAATAATGCTCTCCACAACGGTGAACGCCAGCCCGACATCATTTTTGTCGGCGGATTCAACCTGACCTTTGAACGCTATGATTGCGTTTACCCGGCTCGCGATCCGAACGATCCGAGGAAAACCACAATTGTGGATGTAGTCCAGCTTCCGATGTGCATCGACTCCGAATATCTGAAAAAGCATTTCGAGCATACGGTTAATATCGGGCCGTTCATTACGCGGCTTGTAAAAAATCCGTATTTCGCTCCGGCACTTCTTGTTTACGGCAGTGTTTCCGGCTTCCGCGTGTGGGACGTTGCAACCTATTCAACACTGACTGATTCCAAGCTTTGTTCTAACAAGGAAGCATTGAAAAATTTGGTCAAAGACCGCTCATTGGCCTACGGCGAGTGGCATTCCGACCAACAGGAAGGTTCGCGCTATCAGGCATTTTACGACCTTAAGGAATTGCCGGGCAGGGTTCCTCCGTATGTTTTGCATCACAAAGCATTCGTGGAGTGGAATGCGCCATTATCTTTCCAGGCAAATATCGGCGATATCAACCAAGGTGAAAATTTTGAGAAATACCATCTTGAGGACCCTGAAGGATTTCTCCACGCATTTGATGTTGAAGCGATAATTATGGATATTATCGGCAAATCTTCGCAAACCCGCGAAGAAGTGCTGAAGCAGCGCGATGAGATTGCGAAGCTGTTCATGACAAACTCCGCCGAACTGGGCGTAACCCGCGTCGACAAACAGCTTGAGTCTTATCAGACCAGAGCTTACGAACGCGGAAGCAAATATTACGCCGGCATCATCAAGCGTGCCGAGAAGATCGGTCTTGCCACAATCGGCAAACTGGGGATCATTTCAAAAATTGGCGGTAATCATTTCGAGAATACCAAGGGGGTCGGTTTTCACTTTGACGAAGCAAAGGAATGTGCAAAAGCGCTTATTGAGGTTCTCTGCCGGAAGGAAGGAATGGATGCAGATGATCTTAGAAATAAGATCAAAGCGCCGCGCGGTTCAGGAGAAAACGTCTCCATCCTCGCCGGCGGTCTCGGTATGCTGAATCAGAAAGATTACGTAAAGTGGGAGAAAGATCCCAAAAGCGTGCCTCATGAAAAATTTCTTTACTGCATCTCGGCAAAGCATAAGCCGACCGAGGGCGGTTCAAGAAAAGTGAATCCGGTCGTCGCAATGCGGCGGGCAAGAGCTCTCAAAGGCTCTACCGATCCGATATACCAGGATAGGTTCATCATTCAGCTCGCCGGCCACATCAACCGGAATTCGCAGGTGCTTACGCCGAACGGCCTTTGCCAATTGGTGCCCTGCGACGGAGAATTTCAGACGCCTTTTGCGGAAATAAAAGATTTCGGACTGGGAGATGTAGGAGCCATTGTATTGGGCCTTCCCATGCACGGCAGAGGATTTTTCAGAACGATCAATTTTTCCTATGAAGGATTCAGGAGCCATATCAAAAATGGCGGCATCAAACACGTAGATACAAAGGCGCTGTTCCGCAACGCCTTGTAAAATAATAAAAAAACTCTATACAAGCCAATAAAGCCCCAAACTAAGTTTAGGGCTTTTTTTCTTGCAAATACTTTATTGCCGTGATAACTTAAAGCAAGAATTGAAGGAAAAAAATAATGACGAAGCTCGAATGCGCGGTTTTTGCGCACCCTGAATACCTGGCTTTAGCGCCCGGCGCCGCAAACAAAGACAAGCAGGCGGTTCTGGACAATATCACAGCCGAAATAATGGGAAGTTTGAGCGCAAAAGATATCTTGACTGATGTGCGGGAGGTTTATGATGAAACTGCAGATGAATACGCAAAAAACCCGCATACCCAGAATGTAATTGACGAGCTGATTGAGTTCATGGATATGCTTCCGGAAAACGCCGAAGTTTTAGATCTCGGCTGTGCGACAGGCAGAGATGTTTTCTTTATGTCAATTCAGGATCAGGCCTACCGTGCATCACAGATGGGACGGTTGAAAAACGGAAAAACAACACTGGAAAAATACCGGGTGCCGAGCAAGGTTTTTCGCGTAACCGGCGTAGACCATTCGGAACACTTACTTCTATTGGCAGATATCAGAAAAAACGAGCTCATAAAAATGAAGCTCCTGCCGGAATGCACGCCAACATCGTATCCATATTTTACATGGGCTAATATCCACGAAATCGATCTTGTGGAACACTGTGAATACGACGGCATCTGGTCCTGTGCCGCTCTTTACACCCACACTCCCCGCCAACTCATCGGGCCGGCTATGGAATCAGCAACTGCAGCAATAAAGCCAGGAGGTATATTATTCCTAAGCTACACAAACGGAAGCGTTGAAGCAAAATATGATAAACTGCTCCTTTCCTCGACCGGACGCATCAAATATTTTTCGCAACCGGAACCGGCGATCATTTGGGCTACGGCCAAAAAATTCGGTCTGGAAATGACCAAAGAGTCATTCAGCGATTTCGAAATTAACGGCAAGATCATAAAAAAAGACCTTTTTGTGTCACAGTTCTTCAAGAAAATATAAGGCAAAAAGCCCAGCATAACTGCAGGGCTTTTTATTTTGTTTTATAAGGTCGATATGCTATTTTTTCATGCAGAGTTCGTAAAAAATTATGCCTTGGTGGTTTTATCTAACGCCGCTCGGATGGTTCGACCTTTACCTGACATTTGCAATATTCATCCACGAATCCGGCCATTTTATTGCCGCCTGCCTGACCGGGCACAGGATCATAAGGTTCAAGATCGGACTTTACGAACCGGACATCAGTTTTTATTTGGGGAATATTCTTTTTGAATTTTCACTTAACGCCAGCGGCGGGCGTGTAGATACGGATACGGATAGCCAAGTATCGACAATCAGCATATTTCTTACTGCTGTAGCCGGACCTATGCTCGAACTTGTGCTTGCATCGATAGTTTTGCTGCTTGCGTTTAATTCCACGTTTTTTTTATACCAGGCAATCTTATATTCCTTGTCTTTTATCACATTTTGGATGGGACTCGAAGGCCTGGTGCGTGATATTAAAAATATCATCAATAAATAATAAAAGCTTACGGCCTTTGCCGGGGCTTTTTTTTATTCCCAATAATCCTATAATAAAACAAATGTCGCCGTTAAAGTTCAAACTTGCAGGAATATTTCTTTTTGTTTTCGTCGGCATAGCAGGCATTGTTGCTTTATTGTATCTGATTGATGATTTTTCTTCGCGCCGAGGGAAGGAAATGACCGAGTCGCGCGAAATAACAGTGACAATACCGGAAGGACTAAATATCAGGCAGATAGGGGATATTCTCGAAAAAAATAGCCTCTTTTCCGCAAACTCGTTCGTAAAACTCGCGCAAAAAGACGAAGGTTATATTTTTCCGGATACATATAGATTTTATAAAAACTCCAAACCGGAAGACGTAATTTTGCGGATGAAAGATCATTTTAACAAAAAATTTACTCCTGAGCTTCTGGAGGAAACCATAAAAGAAAAACATACTCTAAACGAGCTCGTCACAATGGCTTCCATTCTTGAAGAAGAAGTAAAAAGCACTGAAGACAGGAAAATTGTCGCCGGAATTTTATGGAAAAGGCTGGCTCTTGGCATGGGATTAAACGTTGATTCGGCATTAACCTATGTTCTCGGCAAATCTTCTGCAGAGCTCACCGAATCAGATCTCAAATTGAAGTCGCCTTACAACACTTATACCAACCGCGGCCTGCCTCCGACGCCCATTTCAAATCCTGGCATGGACGCGCTTTTGGCGGCTTTGCGCCCGACCGCGACCAAATATTTTTACTATCTATCAGGCAAAGACGGCACAACGCGCTACGCCGTAACACTCGAAGAACACGCCCTTAACAGGCGGAAGTATCTGCGCTAACATAACTGCAGAATCAAGTTTGAGGCATTTATGCAGCGCATTTTGGCGGCATTGATCGTTGGCGGATGGATACTTTTCCTTTTTTGGACTATCGTAAAAGCCGCGGAAATTCCTTCTCCTTTGACGGAGGTCCGGGAAACCATCGAACGCTTGAAAAAGATTGCCGGCGACCCTTCACTTAAGGGAGACGCTAACACCGCAGAGCGGCGGGAAAAAATCAGAAAGCTGATAATAGAGCGCATGGACTTCCAGGAAATGGCGATGCGTTCTCTGGGCAGGCATTGGAGAGGCCGGACCGATGCCGAAAAAAAGGAATATCTTGAAATTTTTTCGCGATTTATGGATGCGTTTTACCGCGAACAAATCTTCAGTTCCGTGGAATTTTTGTCAAAAGACGCAAGATTTGAATACGGCAAGCCGAAGTTAGAAGATGAATACGCCGAGATCCTGCTTCGCATAATTCCAAAGAATTATCCGGAAGTAAAATTGCTGATAAAGTTGCGGCTAAGAAACGGCCACTGGATGGCATACGATATTGTCGCGGAAGATATAAGTATCGTCGGAAACTGGCGCGCTCAATTTGACGCTATAATAAGGAAATATTCATTTGCCGGGCTTCTGGAACGCTTGCAGCAAAAAGTAAAGGAGTTGAACCGATGAGAGTATCCGTAATAGACGCCGGCCAATTCGGCACGGCAATCGCAATATTGGCGGCAAGAACCGGGCATGATGTAACTTTACATGTCCAGCCGTTCAACCAGGAACAAAAAGATCTTCATTGGAACATGAAATACGGCGCTCAAAAAACCAATTACTTGTATCTGCCCAAGGTAGTTCTTCCGCCCATGTCATTTGCCGACAATTTTGCGCCAGCTAAAAGCGCAGATGTAATCCTGATCGCCGTACCTTCAAAGTTTTTATGGCTGGCGATTGAGAATCTAAAGCCATATTTAATGGAAAATCCGAATTGCGTATTGGCACTTTTGACAAAAGGACTTGACGCTTACGGAAATATTCCTATCGGTGTTAAGCTCAGAAACCATCTCCGGCTTACGATCGGATTTGAAAATTTTGCCATCATCTCCGGAGCAACGCCGGCCAAAATAATGGTGGAGCCCCATAGAACGACGGTGGCATCAATCGCGAGCACGGATCTGAATATCATTAAAAAACTGCGAAAACTTTTTTTGAATACCGGCCTGGCGACCGTGGGCACGACTGATATTGTCGGTGTCGGCTGGGGCGGCGCATTGAAAAATGCCTACGCAGTCGGCTACGGAATCCTTGAAGGATTAAACAAACGGGATTTGGCGTGGGAATTCGTTAACCGGCTGGCTTTGATGGAAATGAAATTATTTTTGTATCGCGCAGGCGCGCATCCGAAAACATTACATTCGCCGGCGGTAAAAGATGATTTTCGCGTAACTTCCACCGGCTACCTGAACTGGGAATCGCGAAATGTGTCTTTCGGCAAGTTTTTAGCTAAATATCAGCCAAAACACAATGCGGGCAATCCTAAAGATCCGATTGACAGCTATTTAAAAAATCATACGGTAGAAGGGTACGAAGCAATATCCGCGCTTTGGCGGATCGCTCAAAATGAGCGGATAAATGCGCCGCTAATTCACGGTATCCATTCGGTATGCGAGCTTGGCGCTTCGCCATTATCTTTTCTCACGCATTTTAAAACAGCTCAAAATCTCGGCACCGACGCTCCGTCATTATGATTGACGGGGTTTTTTTTATATGATAAGTTAATTATTAATATGCTAATAATTCGTTTACAGCGGGTAGGTCGGACCAACGATCCCGGCTTCAGGCTGGTTATTATGGATTCAAAGCGCTCCGCAAAAAGCGGCGCATTTTTGGAGATTCTGGGTTCCTATGATCCAAAGTCAAAAAAACTCCAAGTAAAGAGCGAAAAAATCAAAGAATGGATAGGAAAAGGCGCGCAGGTTTCTGATACGGCGCATAATCTTTTGGTCGGGGCCAAACTAATAGACGGACCCAAAATTAATGTCGTAAGGAGCAAGCTCAAAACTGAAACCAAGGCATAGTTGACAGACGTCTAAAACAGGAGTATAATGTAAAAGCAATACGGAAAGGTCGAGATTTCAGTATTAAAAGCGAAAGATAACACAAAATGGCAAGAACAACTGCGACATCCGCAAATTCTGACCAAGACTTTTTGGATTATGTTGTGAAAGCACTGGTGGACAACCCCGGCGCCGTAAAGACTTCCAGAAAAGTTGATGAGATGGGCGTTCTTCTTTCGGTGCAAACCGACAAGGAAGACGTTGGCAAGCTCATTGGCCGTCAGGGGAATACCGCTAAGGCGCTCCGAACTTTGCTTCGCGTGGTCGGGATGAAAAATCATGCCCGCGTGAACCTGAAGATCGAGGAACCGGAAGGCAGCACGCACGTTCGCACTGAACGTGCCGGTAGCTCCGACGACATGGACGATTTGAGACTTTAATCACTTAGCGACCAGGTCGCTAAGTAACAAAAAATCCCCGCAAGGGGATTTTTTGTGTAAAAAAAACAGCTAACGAGAGTTAGCTGTGCTTAAATATTTTTAAGTAGATCCGGCCTGTCGGAAAAAACTCCGTCTGCACCGTATTTTTTCATGACCTTAAATTTCTTACGGTCATTTACAGTCCATACCCAAATCGCAAATCCAAAACTTTTCGCATAATCGCGTAATCGGCAATTATTTTCCATGTCCATATAAACGTTCATCCATTCGATATGCAAATTAGTAACGCCCTGATTTCTAAGCCATTCTAAATAGATCGGCTCGAGTACGCCATCGCAGATAATACCAACACTGAGCTGCGGCATGATAGTTTTCGCAAGAATCGCGCTTTGGTGGTGGAATGAAGAAATGACGATTTGTTCCGGCAAAAATTGTTTTAGTTCCAATACCGACTTTATCGCCGAAAGAGCGCCTTTCAATGCTTTTGGACTTTTGATCTCTAAATTCACACCTGAACGCCCCCTGATCGCGCTGAGAGCTTGCGAAAGCGTAGGAGCATGATTGTTTTTGCCCGGATCATGCGCAATGCGAAGCCCCGTCCATACATCAAATTCGATCATTTTTGCGCCTTCAGAGATCGCGGCTTCGAATGCGATTATGGTGTTTTCCTCTATATCTCTTTCCCCGACTTTTCCATGTCGTCCACGGTGATATATGATCAACGGAACAGCCATTTTATTTCTCCTTCTGGCAAAAATATAGCATTTCGTATATGATATGTCAATGATTCGTTTCGATATTATCACGATTTTTCCTGAACCGTTTGAGACTTATTTTAATGAGTCAATTTTGGGGCGCGCACGGGAGAAGAAATTGATAGATATTAAAATATGGAATTTGCGGGATTTCGCAAAGGTAGCCCCTCGCAGGGCTCGGGACAATTTTGCGAGACGCAAAATTGACGACCGCCCGTTCGGCGGCGGACCGGGGATGGTCATGAGCGTGGAGCCGCTGGCGAAAGCACTCGCACAGGCACTTAAACGTCCGACATCTAAGTTACTTGGAAGCTTAGCTTCCAAGTTGGTTGTTTTACTCGATGCGGGTGGCAAGCAATTCAACTCAAAAATGACCGGCGATTTTCCGAAAAAATATAAGCATATTATTTTCATCTGCGGACGGTATGAAGGCGTGGATGAACGAATTAAATCAATAATTAAAAATTGGAAATTGAAAATTGTAAATTTGTCCGTAGGCCCCTATGTTCTCACAGGGGGTGAGTTACCGGCCATGCTTATCGTCGACGCCATTTCCCGCCATATTCCCGGCGTTTTGGGCAAAAATGAATCTTTGGAAGAAATGCGTCATGGTGTCGGCGTGCCGGTTTATACGAGGCCTGAAATTTTCAAGTGGAAAGGAAAAATGTATACGGTCCCGAAGGTGCTTCTCTCGGGAAATCATGGAAAAATTGGTAAATGGAGATTGTCACATAAAAAGAAAAATGCTGCAAAATAAAGAAAATTTGGTTGTTGTGGCAGCCATTAAAGATAAAACCGGCCGCTTTCTAGTGCAAAAACGAATAGATGATACTTTTTTGGAAGCGGACGGAAAATGGGAGTTTCCGGGAGTGGGAGTGGAAGCCGGCGAAAGAATGGAAGACGCTCTCAGGCGCGAATGCCTTGAGGAGATCGGTTGTGATATTGAGATAATTGAAAAAATTCCACTCGTTCTGCATAATTCTTGGATCGATAAATATGGCAATAAGACAAAAACCGAGGTTCACTCGTATTTATGTTCCATTGAGGACTGTAAACCGGTTTCAAGTAACAATGAGGTCGGTGAGGTCCATTTTTTCAGCAGGGAAGAAATTAAAACATTACAGCTTTTGAGTAGTGTAGATAAAATTCTTTCCGCAATAAAATAGTTTTTTAAGATGTATTTTTGTTATAATGAATAAATGGAAAAGTTAGAATTTCCAAAAGGTTTTCTCTGGGGTGCGGCAACTAGCGCACACCAGGTGGAGGGTAACAACCGCAATGATTGGACGGAATGGGAGGCGGTAAATGCCGAAAGGCTTTCAAAAGAAAACGGCGGCAAATATCCTCCGGAAAATTTTATCTCCGGCCGTGCCTGCGACCATTATAACCGCTTCCGAGAGGATTTTGATATTGCCAAATCTCTTGGCCACAATGCCAACCGGTTTTCCATCGAATGGTCGCGGATTGAACCGGAAGAAGGGAAATGGGATGAAAAAGAAATAGAACACTACCGCGAAGTTATCAAAGCGCTCCGCGAACGGGGAATCGAACCGTTTGTGACGATTTGGCACTGGACTTTGCCGGTGTGGCTCCGCGATAAAGGCGGTGTTTTGTCGACAAATTTTCCCGAATATTTTAAGAAATATGCTAAAAAAATTGCAAGCGAATTAGGTTCGGAAATTCAATTTTGGATCACGGTAAATGAACCGGAAATCTATGCTATGAATTCATATTTGAGAGGCAAATGGCCGCCGCAAAGGAAGAGTTTGCGGCTGTATATCCGTGTTATGCGAAATTTGGCCGAAGCCCATAGATCCGCTTACAAAACAATACATAATGACCATCCTGAAGCTAAAGTAGGCGCGGCGACAAATCTATCTTATTTCGAAGCGGGCTCGGGAACTGCGAATCAATTGCTTAAATGGCTCGCTGAGCGTTACTGGAATTATTATTTTTTACGCAAAACTACTGCATACTTTGATTTCATCGGATTAAACTATTATTTTCATAACCGCATTTATTATGGTTTTAACAAAAATGTTAATAAAATTATTTCTGATCTGGGATGGGAAGTCTATCCGGATGGACTGTATCATGTTTTAAAAGACTTGGCCGAGTTAAAGAAGCCGATTTATATAACGGAGAATGGAATGGCCGATGCAAAAGATCTTTACCGTGCGGATTTCATAAAAAATTCCTTAAAAAATATCCATAAAGCAATGAGTGAAAACGCTGATGTCCGCGGGTATCTGCATTGGTCTTTGCTGGACAACTTCGAATGGGAATCCGGCTTCGGCCCGCGGTTTGGGCTAGTGGAAATGGACTACAAAACACTGGAGCGTCGCATTCGACAAAGCGCCTACGAATACGCTAAAATAGCTAAAGAAAACGCGCTGGAGGTTTAAATGGCGCTCGGTACAAATTGGGTGGTAAAAGGTGACGCAGAAAAAACCATTAAAAATTTTGTTAAAGGCATGGCGGAATATTTGGGTCGTGACTGGTTTCAAACACATTCGGCAGTACAATTTGCCGCATGGTTAGAGCGGGAAATGCCCCTTAAAGGATTTGCCGCCGTTGACGATGTTGTAGAAGTTCGAATGTATATCAGAAAACATCCAGATGAACTTTATGGTCTAGCTATAGAAGAAGTGAATAAGTCCAAAAAGCTATAACCCGCCAGTTTGGCGGGTTTGTTGTATAATAAAACAATGAATTGGCTAATCGCAGCGTTGCTTGCCGCTTTCATAAACGGTATTAGCGCAGTTTTTGATAAGAAATTGCTCGGAGAAAAAGGAATTTCAGATCCGCTGGTTTATACTTTTTGGGTTGGTATTTTGAGTGTTTTAGCGCTTCTTTTGTTACCGTTCGGTTTTGTTGCGATTCCCGTGGAAGGGATCATTTTTTCGCTAGTAACCGGCGTAATTTTTATTTTCGCACTCTTCGTTTTTTTTACGACCCTCCATAAATTCAGTGCAACGGACGTTCTTCCAATGGTTGGAGGTCTTACGCCGATCGCGGCACTACTGCTCAGTTCCGCGTTTCTGGAACAAAAAATCGGTATCGGCAATTCCATTGGCTTTGTTATCCTGGTATCCGGCGCTTTTGTTTTTCTTTTTACGGGCAAACCGGAATTTAGATTGAAAACTCTTTCACTGGCTCTCGTCTCCGCCTTGCTTTTCGGTTTTTCTCTTATATTTAAGAAAATTGCTTTTGGATATGGTCCATTCATTCCTATATTCATTTGGATAAGTGCGGGCGGAGTTATTTTTTCACTGATTCTGTTAAATTTCCCTAAATTCAGAGCCAGGATTTTGAACTCTTCCGGAGAAACGCGGCCAAAACATAAGATCTATTTTCTTTTGAACCGAGGATTGGCGGCCTCGGCGGCGATAGCGGTAAATTACGCAATATTCCTCGGGCATCCAGCGATAGTCGAATCGGTCATGAGTTTTAAATATGTGGTGATTTTTATCGCTGCCCGGATCCTTGTCAAAGAAAAGTTCTACGGAAAATTGCTTTTTGGGAAAATTGCCGGCATGATTTTGATAATTTTCGGACTTGCCTGGCTATCGCTTGTACAATATATCCTGGCCAAACCGACATCTCAAAATATGGAATGGGGCGTCACATTTTCTGAAAAATACGCAAAAGAACTCTCTCGCGATAATTGGCGAAAAATGTATACAGATATTTTGGACGAACTTGGAGCCAGGCATCTGCGGCTAATTGCTTACTGGGATCTCGTTGAACCGGAAGATAATAAATTTGAATTTAATGATCTCGACTGGCAAATAAGCGAAGCTCAAAAACGCGGCGCGGAAATAATACTCGCCTTGGGCAGAAAAGCGCCGCGCTGGCCGGAATGTCACGAGCCCGATTGGGCGAAAAATCTTACGAGGTCGGACCTCGTAAAGTATCAAGACGCGCTGCTCAACTATATTCAGGCGACTATTCTTCGTTACAAAAATAACCATGCGATCAAATCTTGGCAGGTGGAGAATGAGCCGTTTTTCCCGTTCGGCACATGCAAAACTACGCCGCTTTATTTATTGAACAGGGAAATTTCGCTTGTAAAGTCGCTGGACAACCGTCCAGTAGCGCTTACCGACTCAGGCGAGCTGGGATTTGCCTGGCCGTTTTTGGCGGTAAAAAGCGATGTGTTTGGCACCACGCTTTATCGCTATATACACAACAAAGTATTCGGCAGCATCAGATACTCGCTTATTCCTCCGGAATTTTTCCAATTAAAAAAACTTTGGGCGAGCGATATTTTTGGAAAGAATATTTTTATCGCTGAGCTTCAAGGCGAGCCGTGGCCGCCCCAGCCCATGAACAAAGCAATATTCGGCGAAGTGGCGGATTATGCGAAAGCAAGCGGTTTCCCAATCGCATATTGGTGGGGAGTTGAATGGTGGCATTCGGAGCTTATGCGCGGCCGCCCGGAGATGTGGGAGACTGCGAAGAAGTTGTTTAAACAATAGAAATATGCTAAAAAATCCAAAGACTTGGAATATATATGCTTCCCATTTTATTTTTTATTTTTTTAAAAAGCGCCAATAGGCGCTTTTTTTGCTATGCTAATTCTATGCAAACAATCGGCATTGATATCGGCGGGTCGAAGATAAGAGCGGTGCTTTGGAACGGCAAGAAAGTCCAGGCAACGCGGCAGATAAAGACTCCCAAAACTTTGGCGCTATTCAAAAAGGAGATCATAAAAATATCCACTTGGATGTCCAGCACTCAAGTGGACGGAATAGGCATTGCCGCCCCTTCAATAATTTCCGGCAATAAAATTACTAAAAGCCCGAATATTAAATATCTAAAGAATTTTGATTTTCGTTCACTTGGAAGCTTAGCTTCCAAGTTGAAGCTGGACAGTGATGCAAGGTGTTTTGCGAGAGCCGAGTTATCGGCTTTTGCTACAAGCACTATCGAGGGGCGCGGCACCATATTATTTATTACTCTCGGAACAGGAGTAGGCAGGGCTGTCGCGAAGAACGGAAAAGTTCAAGTAATCAAGAAATTGGAATATCCCCAACATTGGGAAAAAGAGTACCAAAGATTGCGCGGAGATTTTAAAGCTAATTTCGACAGCCATCTGGCAAAATTTCTAGCTGGAAAACTGATGGATTTTTCTAAATCCTATGCCGTAAACTCCGTAGTCTTTGGCGGGGGAATCGTCTCCAGAAAGAATTTCATAAGCAAGATGCGCAAAGAATTTGCCGCGCTCGGCGCAAGGTTTAAAATTGCATCTGCAAAATACGGCAAAAATTCCGTCGCCATCGGCGCAGCTAAATTGTTTTAAACTTTAAAGCGGGCAATCGGGGCCTTTTTCCTTTATTCACATCCGCCAGCCGGCGGACTTGACTCTATTATTTGTGGGAGTATAATGATTTTATTATCGGTTAATTATGTCTATACACGGGCTATCACCAATCGGGCCCAACGTAGGACAGCTTGAAAAGCAAGGATAGTAGATCCGCGATTGTTTTTTAACCCTGAGCTTGTCGAAGGGCTACAAAAAAATAATCGCGGGTTTATTTACACTGAGGGAGCATGCAATTATTTTGCTTGCGAGTCGAAGTGTTTTGAACCCGGTGAACTTTGAAATCATAACGACAATCGATGCTGATTTTTGGAAAAAAATAGGCAAGCTTTGCTTGCCATTTATTACCAGAGCTTATCGAATGGATTTATGTCTTTTTCTTTCTTGTCATTTTGCCGAATCGGGGGATTTAAACAAAGATCGCACATGCACCAACAACTATGTGTCCGTGAGTTTCCTGTTCCAGACATACCATCAAACGGCTTGGCGCAATTTTTACACAAACAACCATTTGGATGTTTGCTATTCATCTAAAGCACCTCTTTTCTTTTTAAATTCTTAACATATTAGATATGTATCTGTCAAGTCCTTACTTGACTCCAAAAATCAGCATCGATTTAAAACAACCCGTTCTGAAGCCGCGTGAGGCGGCTGAAGAATAACCAGCGCCGACGCACTATCTAGAAATAGATAATGAAGTCGGCGTCCCGACTGAAACGTCGGGATAGTAAATTCATCGAATCCTCCTTCGCTCCTTTGGAGCTTCGGATGGATTCTGAAATTTGCAACTCCGACACAAGGTCGGAGGCAAATTTCGAACATTTTTTCTTTTGTCCCGAATAACAGAAACCGCCAAAGCCGCCAGGCTTCGGCAGGTTTTAATTGAGAGTTTGATCCTGGCTCAGGATGAACGCTGGCGGCGTGGATAAGGCATGCAAGTCGAACGGTGAGATGTTGGAGCTTAGAGGTTAGAAGTTAGACAAAGATAAGATTTATTGCTACTTTGCTAAACATGATTCGTCACTTTAGCGATTTAGATGTATATAAAAGAGCCCAAGGACTTTACCCAAAAGTCGTTGATTTCTCTAGAAGTTTTCCAAAAGAAGGCTTCCATTTGCGCGATCAAGTATGTAGGTCGGCAAACAGCATACATTCAAATATCGCTGAAGGTTATGGCAGATCAACTGCAGAGTTTAAGATGTATTTAACTAGATCATTGGGTTCATGCAACGAAACGGTTAGCCATCTAATTGATGCGTTGAACTCAAAATTTAATAATGCAGATTTAGGCAATGAATTAATTCGCGAATACGAAATTGTCGGTAAGCAAATTTACCGACTCCGCGAAAAATGGAAGTAATTTGATGTTGATTTTGGAAAATAAAAAGCTCTCTAGAATTTAATAGAGAGCCCCTTGAGTAATCTTTCTCGATAAGGTTTAGTTGCAAAAAGTACAATGACGGTAACAATGATGGATACAATGCGATTTTGAGTTATGTCTTGCGTTAAAATATAGGTACCTAAGAGCAGACATAAATAAAGCGCATTTACAATTAAAATCCTTTTCATAGCTATCTCTTCCTCCTATTGCAATTATATCTTTTCTATGATTATTGTCAAGAATTTATCAGAAATCAATTTTAAATCCAAAAATAACAGCAAAAAATTCCATCCAACTTCCAATTTCCAAGCTCCAACTTCTCATAGTGGCAGACGGGGTAGTAACACGTAGGAACTTACCCCAGAGACGGGCATAACTCGGCGAAAGCCGGACTAATTCCCGATAGTATCGTAAGATTAAAACACTTAGATTGGCTCTTGGAGAGGCCTGCGGGCTATCAGCTA
>CAZXFC010000028.1:0-3116 GCA_964640425.1 uncultured Candidatus Saccharibacteria bacterium
GAAAAATCGCAGGAGAGATTTTGCGCAGGCAGACTGCTTAATTGACCATTAAACCGTTTTTTTGGTCAAGTGAAAAAATAAACTTTTCGAGAATCTCCTCGGCGTTTTTTGGATCGCGGCGGATTTGAGATTCAACGAGAATACCTTCAAAATATGCGTCGTGCCAGCGCTTTTGTTTTAATTTCCACAAAAAAGCGTAAATAAATTTTGCGGGCTCAATGCCGACTATGGACATTTCTTTAAGAGCAAGTAGAGCGCGTGGCCCGAACATTTTATCGATGAATGCGAAGGGACTTGGCATAGTGTGATTTGCCGAAGGAGCAAGATTTGCAAGACCTTTCGCAGCGCGACGGCGCGAGAAGAGCAATTCGCCAGCAGGCGAATATGCGTGTCCTTGCAAATCTTGGCTCCGAGGCAAGGAGCTACGTTCACTCAATAGAATTTTCTCCAACTCATTTTCCAGCACCCACTCTCCTTCTTCGCCGGCTTCTTCCATCATCAATTCTCTTTCGCTCTTCTCCAATTTCAAACCCAGATTCTCTGCTTTTTTTTGAAGCCATTTGTCCAGTCCCGCCGCGGTTTCCGCGACAACTTCCTGGGTTTTTTCGGAATATTTTTTAAAAAATATCAGAACTTTCGCGCCGGGCTCGCGCTCCCAAAAAACAAAAACGTCTTTTGAGGTTTTAAGCGCATCTCCCCTCTCTTTTAATTCTTCAAATAATTTTTCACCCTCTCCGAGCACGTTCTTAAATATCACAAGCCTGGTTTTTGAAAAGAGATTCGCCTGGCCAAGCGCCGCATGGAATTGCGGGAATGCCAAATCCTCCGCCTCTCCGTCATATTCCTCAATCAAAAAACTCCCGTTTTTTTTAATATAGGCTTTTTTAAAATCGGTGATTTTCCGAAGAGCATGGTAAGAGCTTTCTCCGTAAAGAAAATAGAGCATTGGGGCGCTTTAAAAATACTTTTTCTGCAAAATTTGTTTTATTTTTGCGATAATCTCTCCGGGCGTGAAATTTGCTTTGACCATAAAATCCTCCGCTCCTCCCGCAAATGCGCGGTCCATATCTTCTTTTTGTCCCAAATTGGACAGTACTATTATTGGTATGGATTTAGTGCCGCCATCAGATTTCAATTGCTTTAATACTTCGAACCCGTCCAAACCGGGTAAAATGAGATCCAAAAGCATTAGATCCGGCATCTTTTCTTTTGCAAGCCTCAAACCCTCCTCTCCATCTAAAGCCGGTACGGTCTCAAAACCCTCGCGCTGCAGTTTTTGCAGAATTAAGTCACGTAAGAACTTATCATCTTCCACAATAAGAATTTTAGTTTTGCCGGATTTTCCTTTTTGGGTTCGGTCCTGCTGAGACTCGCCCGGACCGGCAGAATCTTTGTCGGTCATCGTAGCCTGCTTGCGGGGGGAAAGCCCCAAAACTTTTTCCGCTTTCTCAAGAACATCGGATGGATTAAATTCGGCTTTTATCAAATAATCCTTAGCTCCCAGTTTTAAAGCCTTATCTATTTCAACGGGCTGTCCGGAATTTGATACTACGATTATTGGAATTATCTTGCCCTCATTCTTGGCTTTGGCAAGGAAATCGAAACCGTTCATTTTAGGCAACATAATATCCAATAACACAAGGTCTGGATGTTCCGAGTCAAGCATATTGTAGCCCATCTGCCCATCCGTGGCCGCAACCACGTCATAGCCTTCATATTCCAGCTTGGCTTTCATCACGTTTAAATGCACCATCTCGTCCTCGACTATCAAAATTTTTGTTTTAGCCATGTGTTTATTATACCAATTATTTAAATTGTTTCCAAGAACTCGTTCAATTCCGGCACCTCTCCGGAAGGAACATCTTGTTTTCTTAGTGGAAGCGTAAAGGTGAAGGATATAGCGCCTTCTTTTGAATCAAAAGTCAGTTCTCCTCCGTGTCTTTTGATGATGTTATAGGCTATAAAAAGACCTAAACCGGTGCCTTCCGTTTCCATTCGTAAAACATTTGAAGCTCTGAAAAATTTTGAAAAGACCCTGTTTTTTTCGGCTTCCGGCACTATTACTCCGTTATCAAAAACGGTGAGCCTTGCAAAATCCCCTTCTTTTTTGAGCGAAATGGCCACGGTGCCGCCGTTTGGAGTATATTTGATGGCGTTTTCGATTAAGTTGGTCAGCGCCAAGGAAAGTTTTTCTTCGTCAGCGTAGATCAGGGGTATTTCATCGGCGGTAGGAGTAAATGTATAATTCAACGATTTGCTTTTTGCGGCCGTAGCATAGCTTGTAAAAATTTCATTTGCAAAAACATTGAGGTCCATAGTTTTAAACTCGTAGCCGAATCTTCCCTCTTCAATCCTGGCGGCATTCAACAAGTCATTAACCAACTTTATCATGCGTTCATTGATAGTGTAGCCTTTTTCCAAATATTCCAGTTGGGATGCGGATAATGGTCCGGCGTCGCCGTCCAACATGAATCTCAACGTCCATTTAATTGCGGAAAGGGGCGTGCGAAGCTGGTGCGCCGCTATAGAAACGAATTCGGATTTCAATTTCGAAACAAGCCGCTCTCTGGAAACGTCGTGAATAATCTTAAGAAATCCCTTCACGCGACCCTCCTGATCCAAGACCTGGGTGAGAGTAACCAAGAGCCGTAGCTCCGGCCTGGAAGTATGTATTTCCATGGTTTTGGCGGAAGAACCCGTAAGCTGTTTGGTGGCGGACGCATATGGAGCAACCGCGGGATATATCAATTCCACAAGGGCGGTAAGTTCCGGCCTGCTTTTAGCAAGATCGGGAGTGACTATAACGTCCTGAATATTTTTAAATGATATGCCTAATATTTCTTCTGCTTTGGGATTCATAAGTACAATCTTAGACTTTTCATCATATTCTATAACGCCATCATAAAGACTGTTCAAAATAGCCTCTCTTTGATTCCTTTCCTGAAAAAACATTGTTGCTGATTTTATTAAATTCAAATAATTCCATATCAGCAATACAACCATTAAGGCTTCCAAAATAAATGAAATTACCGCCAGATTAAATATTCTATTGGAAGCCGCGAGGGCCGTCTTGTACGGATTTTCAACGACTACGGCCCAGCCTGTCAGATTGAATG
>CAZXFC010000028.1:3126-14796 GCA_964640425.1 uncultured Candidatus Saccharibacteria bacterium
ACCGTTTCTCCATTTTCGTTTTTATATTGAAACTCATCGCCTCTCGTGTCGGCTTCGCGGCCGCCGAGTGCTTCCGAGACGATCTTGCGGTCTACAACATTGGTTCTACCGAAAACCAACGAAGAATTCGGATGCGCAATAATAAATCCGCGCTGGTCCACTATGTACGCCGACCCTCCTTCGTCTATGGCGATGCTGCGTACAAGATCCAATAAAAATTTCAAATTCACTTCCGCAACTATCGCAGATAAGCGGCTGCTTTCGACAAGCGGTATTGCGATGGTTACTAACGGCTCAGAAAGTTCGGATATTGTCACGGGACTAATATATATTTTACCTTCTTGCATCGCCCGGAATAGTTCATCCTCAGAGCGATCACGGAGATCGGAAGAAGAAACAAGTAAAAATCTGTGGTTTTTAAAAACTTCTTTTCCTTTCGGGTCCAACAAGGTTACCGATTCGAAAGGCTGATTCTCTTTTATAAGCCTGGAGACTATATAGTCACTCAAACCGGCTTCTTGATTGAGGATATCTGCTCCATCAATCAAAGATTTCTCATACCTGCCGAAAAAGGTGGCGAGCTGATTCCTCGCATCGGCTGCCGTAGCCCTGTGCAGCAAATAAGATTGCGTAATAAGTTCTGATCTGGTCGGAAATATCCAGGCAATATTCGCGGAAAGAATAGTGAGTATCGCAACTATACCCAGAAACCAGAGCTGGTATTTTCTTGCTAGGGAAAACTCTGGTACGATGCCTGCCATTTGTTAACGATAAATCTTGTTGGCTTGCAAAAGCAAAGATTCGGGAATTTTAATATCCATTTCGTTCGCTAGGGCCATGTTTATTTCCAAAACCGGAGAAGAAATGAATTCAATGGGAATATTTCCGGGATTTTCGCCGCCCAAAACTTTCGCCGCAAGCCTTGCGCTTTGTCTGCCGGTATCGTAACGGCTTGCGCCGTGGGCCATTAAATAACCGGACTGCGCCCCGACTTCAATATTGAAATCCATTGAAGGAATTTTAGCTTCTTTTAATATCGGCGTTATTAATTCCGGATTATTTGAAATAGCCGCTTCAGAAGTGGTCATAAACGCGTCTGGCCCATCTTTAACCAATTTCTCCATTGCAAGAGGTATGTCTTCCTTTGAAGAAATCCGGTACCACGATAATTTTATCCCCAGCTTGCTCGCGCCTTCACCATACGATTGTATGATTTCCTCGTAACTGACATGCTTGGGATTAACCAATATACCGATGGTTTTTATATTGGGAATCAACAAACTCAAAAGACCCATTCTCTTCGGCGCGAGAGGAACATTGTCCACAACAACCCCGGTCATATGCCCGCCGGGGCGCTTAATATTTTCAATGCCCAATTGACGGAAGTTACCGACATCTCCGAACACCACTGGTATTTTTGCATCTTTATCTGCGTCCTTTATCGCCGACGTTGCGGTAGTCGATAAAGAAATTATCATATCGGGCTTTGAGGCAACGATGTCTTTTGCCATTTGTACGGTAAGATTCCTGTCGCCCTTGGGATTATTGACGCTTATGATAAAGTCTCGTTCAACCATGTAGCCAAGTTCTCTTAACCCGTCTTTTACTCCTTCCGCGCTACTTAATTGGAGATCAGAGGCAACAAGCACCGCGATATTTTTTGGCTGTGTATTTTGGGTAGTTAATGACGGAGAAGAAACAAAGTAGTATAAAATCGCAGCGCTAATGGTTAAAAATACCACTATCAGAACTGAAATAGATTTGAATTGCATTCTTACATTATACATTAAAGCTCAAATTCGCGCGATGAGACTGTTGAAGCCGAGATCTGTAAATAGCATCGTTACTGCGTTTTTTTGCAATTCGAATTTTGCCTCGGGAATCTTAAATGTTACCGGCGCGTCGCGGCGTATAGTTGCGAGTGTTTTTGAGAAAAAAGCATCATTTCTATGATCTATCAAAAGCCGGAGAATCCTGGTTTTCAGCTTGCTCCCGGCAGTTGCCTCATCAATCTTCGCGTACAAATTCTCCAAATCGCCGAAATTTTTAATTATCTCGGTTGCGATCTTCTCGCCTATACCGGGCACACCCATGATATTATCCGACGCGTCCCCGCGGAGCCCTTTATAATCCGGTATTTGTTTCGGCCTAAATCCATATCTTTCCATTACCCTCTTTTCATCGTAAATCACGGTATCATCCAACCCCTTGCGCATTGTATAAACTACCACGCGGCCGTCATCCACAAGCTGTAGAATATCCATATCCCCGGAAACGAGGATAATTTTCAAATCATGTCCGAAACTAAGTTGCGGACATTGTTCTGCGATAGTCCCGATAACATCATCCGCCTCAAAACCGGGCGATGAATAAGAATGGATACCAAAGGCACTCACAACATCATGTGCGCGTTCTAGTTGTTTTTTTAGGTCGTCGTCGGCTTCTTTGCGATTTGCTTTATAAGCCTCATAATCTGAATGCCTAAATGTGAGGCCTGGCAGGTCAAAGGCCGCAATGAGATAATCCGGCTTAAGTTCGCGTATTGATTTAATCAGCATGGAAGATAATCCATAAAGGGCCCCGGTAGGCTCTCCTGTATTTTTAGAAGTAAATTTTGGCAATGCGTGATATGCGCGATGTATCAACGCATGAGCGTCCAATAAAACAAGTGTATTCATATATGTATTTTTATCAGACGCCTATTGGACACGTGTCCGGCCTGCCTCGCCGGCAAGCGGGTATGTCCGAAAGAAATAGTAATGGAGCCTTTGGGCAAAATATTTTTTATTTTATTCCCCCACTCCACCAAAATAAGGTTTTTTGGATTACGGACAAAATCTTTCCAGTTTAATACCGTAAAATCGACTGTTCTCAACCGATATGCGTCGACATGAATAAAATTTTTGAAGAAAGTCGGACCTGCCTGACCGGCAGGCAGGCTTCCTTCAACTGCATATATCTTCATAATGACAAAAGTCGGACTTTTTATTTTTTCTTTTATACCCAAGCCCTTTGCAAAACCCTGTGTGAAAGTCGTCTTTCCCGCGCCCAAATCGCCTTCCAAACTCAAAACCGTCGCGGTCTTGAGTTTGTCCTTTGAAGCCTTGGCGTAGAAGGATTTCAATATCTCCCTGGCTAGTTTTTCGCCCAGTTTTTTTGTTTCTTTATCGCTTTTGGTAATTATTTCCAATGAATCTCGCATATCCACTTTATAGCATAAAAATAGCCCCGACGTACGTCGGGGCGTTCATATTAAACAAGCTAATTTCGCTTCGAGATTGCTTCGCTTATAGCTTCTCTTAGCGCGTTTTCAAATGCGCCTCTTTGCCACGGCTTAAATCGCCGTTCAGCAGTTGTAAGAAATGCATCCAGGCGACTATATACCCACTCCATCTTCACCACAACCATCTCTTCCACGCGAAGCTTCATTCTTTCACAGCTTGCATTGAGTACCAAATCCGGGTAAATCCCGGTATAGAGCGCATATCCTCTCTTAACAAGTTCGCTTTCTACGATATTGGGTCTTTCGCCGCAATTATCGACAAGGTAAACCCTTGTCGTATCGGTTGCTGGCCTAACGGACATCGGTGAACACGCCGCAAGAAACAACATGATCACTAAAAATATGGTTTTTGTTTGCACAATAGCCTCCTTAGTTTTTAAAACTAAGGGGCGTCTTTTTTTGACGCCCCCGTTGAAAACACTATATAGTTAAGCGGCTCAGTACGTCCTGCGCGGCCGTTTGGACCGCCAGTCTTTGTGCCTCCGGGCTGTTCGCGGTAAGAACTCCGACTCCGACTTGTGAGTCAATATATGATTGACTCATTATATCGATGACGTCGACGCTGACTTGAACCTCGTTACCCACTTTTTTCTGGGTAACCTTCAGCTCAACGGACGCATACTGCTTGTTAAGCGCCACCAGCTTGCCGTTGTTAATCAGTGATCTCCTGATCAACTCCACCGCATCACCACTGCCCGTTATAAAAATAGCACCTTCCTGCTGCTGATAACTGCCGGGGCCCGGGTAAGTCGGATAGGTTGGAGGATGGGGTTGGCGCGGATACTGTGGGTATTGTCCGGGATACTGTCCAGGATATTGCTGGGGCGGCGGATATGATACCGGACGCTGAACAATAACTGGGCGCTGTTGTTGCGTGATAGCCGGACCAATAGCACTGCCGATTACTCCACCTACCAACCCGCCCAAAAACGAACCTGCAAAATTGCCACCGCCACGCCTACCTCTATAACCGCCGCCACCACAACTGGGTCTGTTCGATGTGCATTTCCGAGTAGCGGTGATTCTTTCATCCACCGTATACTGTGCCTGAACAAGCTCGACCCCAGCTGGTGTGAATTGCCATAATAAATACAAAATCCCGATAATCTTCGATTTCGTGCGAAATTTCATAAACCCTCCTTAGGTTAAAACCCTTTGTTTTTTCCTTTGTTTTTCAACGATTTTTAGTATATCTTATGTAATTATACACCTTAATGAAGATAAAGTCAACCCCGCAAAACCGTATACTCGGTCGCGGGGCAAGGCCGAAAGTTATCCACTTTTACCTGTCTTTGCAGAAAAAATATCGCAATGCTAAGAATTAACCATTCAACAATTTAACTATTCAACTATTTAACAAACCATGAATGACGCGATAAAAAAATTTAAAGAGGCGGTGGAAAAAACGAGTACGGTAGCAGTCAGAACCGGCGAAACCGCGGACCTAGCCAAAATTTTATCGGCCGCGCTGCTTCACGATCTTTTTTTGCGGCTGGGCAAGCGGTCTTCGCTGGATATCAATAACTATTCCGGAAAAATACCCGAACTTTTGAAAATATTATTTCCCGGAACCGTTATGGAAAACAATTTCTCGGCTCCCGAGCGAATACTTATAAAGCTCGATACAAAAAAAATACCGGTTGAGGAATTGAATTACGAAAAAGACGGAGAAACGCTCAAAATAATGCTGAAAGGCAAAGACATCCTAAATACGGAGGGCATTATTATTGAAAAAGAAAAAGAACCGGTTGATATGCTGATACTATTGGATACGGTTCAAGCCCAAGCGGACAAAATATTGGACTTAACGCCGTACCGCGACGTCGTAAAGATCACTTCAAAAGACAGAGGTTTGGCTGTGAAAACAGCGGACATAATTCGCTCTTTCTACCCCGAATTACCCAAAGAAATGCGCGACCCGTTGTGGATGCTTTTAGAAGAAGAAAGCAAAGAATCCGCCTATCTGGGCGCCCAAAACCTCGCGCTCATATCCGAACTCGGCGATTCTATCGACCGCAGCAAAATTTCCGAAGCCCGTGATACTTTTTTTAACCGTGAATTTTGGAAAACTCTCGGCCGGGCCTTGGGAAGAAGCGATTTTGAAAAGGAATTGGGTACTCATTGGACCTTTCTGACGAAAGAAGATCTGAAAAAAACCGGCGCAGGCGAAAATATATTGATATCGATATTCAAAGAAATAAGAAATTTAAGAAAAAATCCCAGATATTTCGCTCTTTTGTGGGAAACCGGCGGGGCAGAACAAAATCCCGAACGAAATATATCCGCGATGATAGGCGGCGGCGAAGAAAAAATCGCGTCGCTCGCATCTTTCTTCGGGTCAACGCCGTCTTCAAACTACTTTTTTGTGCACGGATTCAAAGCATTTTCCGAAGCAGAAATAAAAATACGGGAACTACTTCGTAAATCACTTACGGAGGAAAGCAAGCTAACTTAATAATTTAAATACCGTGTTCTTTAACAAAAACCGCCTTCGGGCTAAAATAAACCTATGAATACGAGCGATAGACTGGCCGAATTAAGAAAAAAAGAAGAAGAAGAGCTGGCGCAAATGCTGGCTCAAAAACACAAAATTTCCTATCTCGATCTTTCCAAAATAACGATAGACCTGGATTCGCTTAAGATAGTCCCCGAGGCCGACGCCAGGGCCAATTCTATGGCGGTTATCCAAAGCGTGGGCAGAAAACTGCAAGTGGCCGTTACAAACCCCGATAGACAGGGGGTTGCCGACATTTTAGATAATTTAAAACGAAGAAAATACGAAATACAGCTTTTTCTTGTTTCGCCGGATGGCCTGGAAAAAGCATTCGGAAAATATAAGGAGATACCGAGATTCGAGGAAACCAAGGTCGGCATCATTGATATCTCAAAATCAAAACTTGAAATGTACGGTTCGGCGCTCCATTCTATATCTAATTTTAAAAAAGCGCTGGAGGCCGCGCGGGAAAAAGATGTTCGCAAAGCCTCTGATACGCTTGAACTTCTTTATGCCGGCTCGCTTGAAGCTGACGCCTCGGACATTCATATTGAGGCCGAGATCAAATCGGCAAAAATAAGATTAAGAATAGACGGTGTTCTGCAGGATATTGTGGATATTTCACTGCCTTTGTACCAACTCATGCTTTCACGCATCAAGCTTTTGTCCGAAGTAAAATTAAACATTAAGGACAAGCCTCAAGACGGCAGATTCACGATTAAAACGGCATCCGAAGAAATAGAAGTAAGAACCTCTTTTTTGCCCGGGCCGTTCGGCGAGTCTGTTGTTATGAGGCTGCTATTGCCAAAAACAATTGCCATACAAGCCGAGAACCTGGGTATGCAACCGGCACTCTTTGAAATGATGAAAGAAGAGCTTTTAAAACCGAATGGCATGATACTGGTAACCGGACCGACGGGCAGCGGCAAAACCACCACTCTCTATTCTTATCTAAAATCCATTTCTTCGCCCGAAGTAAAAGTGGTTACCATTGAAGATCCTATCGAATATCATATAGCTCACATTACCCAAACGCAGATAGACCCCGGCAGGGGATATGATTTTACCAACGGACTCCGCTCAATCTTGCGACAGGATCCGGACGTCATTTTGGTCGGAGAAATACGCGATTTGGAAACAGCACAGATAGCGATGCATGCCGCGCTCACCGGCCACCTGGTATTCTCGACGCTTCACACGAATGATGCTGCCGGAACAGTCCCGCGGCTTATCGACCTCGGGGTAAAAGTAAATGTAATTTCACCGGCCCTTAACGTTGCTATGGCACAACGCCTTACAAGGACGCTATGCGTGCAATGCAGAAAACCGGGTCAGGCGACGGATGCGGAAAAAGCGCTCTTTGAAAAACACTTAAAAACGATTCCTGAAGCATACAAGGCGGCTATTCCGAAAACTCCCACGATCTTCCGTCCGGCGGGATGCGATAAGTGCGCCGAGACAGGATACAAGGGGCGTATCGGTATTTTCGAAGCATTTTTGGTAGATGATGAAATGGAAAGATTAATAATAACCAGTCCCCCGGCCGCGGATGTCCAAGCATTGGCCATTAAAAAGGGCATGCTTACGATGTATCAGGATGGCGTCATCAAAATAATGAACGGCCTCACGACCTTTGAAGAATTAGACCGCGTTGCCGCGGCGTAGAGAGGCTTCGGGCGATTCCGCCTGTTAGTCTCTAGGCAATTGCTCTTCCATGGGTAGATAGAGCTTAGATTTTTTTCGAGGAATAGCCGAGTAAGTTCCCGACAAGCGGGACAACAAAGCAATCCTATAAACTAAAAAAGAAATCAGCTATCCCAAAAATGGGATTATTGCCTAGAGACTAATGAGCAGAATCTTCATGAATTATAGCAAATTAAATTAACTATGTCAAGTCTAGAGGAAAAACCAAACAACCTTAACCCCAAACAAAGAAGCGAAGATGCATCATTAGATTTGGCTTTGCGGCCTAAAAACTTCGACGAATATGTAGGTCAGGATAATCTCAAAAAGAACCTTAGAATTTTAATAGATGCCGCAAAAAAACGCAATGAACCCATAGAACACCTGCTTTTCCATGGACCAGCCGGTTTGGGTAAAACAACCCTCGCGCACCTCGTGGCGCGCGAGATGAACGCGCAAATTAAAATAACTTCCGGACCGGCAATTAGCAAAGTCGGGGATCTTGTGGCGATAGTTTTACGTTTGGAAGAAAACGACATACTTTTTATCGATGAAATACACAGGCTTTCAAAGCTCGTGGAAGAGATTCTCTACCCTGCGCTTGAATCGCGCTCAATAGATTTTGTAAGCGGCAAGGGTCCGTCGGCGCAAAGTTATCATTTACCGATAAAACCCTTTACTTTGATAGCGGCGACTACCCGCACCTCTTTGCTTTCATCTCCTTTGCGCTCGCGTTTTTCCGGCGGAACCTTTCGTTTGGATTTTTACGATTTGCCTGACATTGAAAAAATACTGGCGCGTAACGCCAAAATTTTATGCGTGGAAGCGGTGCCGGAAGCGATACAAATTATTTCCGCGCGCGCGCGTTCGACTCCTAGGATAGCAAACAGATTATTAAAACGCGCCAGAGACTACGCCGAAGTGAAAGGAGAAGGCATCATCACTCCCGAACTGGCTATCGCGGCTTTAAAGCTTCTGGAAATAGATAAAGTTGGTTTAGAATCTTTGGATAGAAAAATATTGGAATCAATAATAAAAAAATTCAACGGCGGACCCGTGGGCGTCGGGACGCTTGCGGCATCTCTTATGGAGGAAGAAGAAACTATCGAGGAAGTTTACGAGCCCTACTTAATGCAGCTTGGCTTTCTCGAGCGCACCCCCAGAGGCCGCGTCGCGACTATGAGAGCATATGAACATTTGGGGCTTACGCCTTCATCCACATCCAATCCGCTGGCCGGCGGACAACAAAAACTTATATAACTGCTACCATAAAGATATGAGTTTTCCTTTAGCGTTAATATTTTATTTATTGTTTTTGGGCATATACGGCCTGCTAGTAATGGCCATACTATGGCATATAAACGAATATACGCTTCCGCATGACAGGTCCAAACCAATAATACGCGCCTTCCTCACTATAATCTTTTTTTTGGGCGCAACCTCTCTTTTTCTATTTTTTAGAACGCCATTTGTATGATTCATTTAAGAGAAAATGAAAAAATAGTCATGATGTTGCACAAGCATTGGATAGTGCTTTTCGGCCACTTTGCGGCCGGATTAGTTTTGTCCCTTCTGCCGTTGATTGCCGTCCCCGCGATACTTTCCATCGAAGCGGTACATCAATATGTCAAAATAGACTCGGCCAGCCCTATAATATTGTTTTTTGAGGTAATTTACCTTATGGTAATAATTCTCCTGCTGTTCTTGGTTTGGGCGGATTATTATCTGGATATGTGGGTAATAACAGACGAGCGCATAATTGATATTGAACAAAGGGGGCTATTCCGCCGTGAAGTTTCTGAATTTATGATCGATAAGGTGCAGGATATAACCGTTGAAACCCCTAATTTTACGGCTACAATTCTTAAATACGGCAATATAATTATCCAAACGGCGGGAGAGCGTTCATTTGAAATAAAGCAGATCCCGAGAGTTCACGAAGCTAAAAATATTATTCTTGATTATTCGTATAACAAATTAAAAAATGTCGGGGCACAGCAAGTGGGCGCAGATAAAACATAGGAAAGCGGCGACCGACGCAAAAAAAGGAAATGCATTTTCCAAGCTTGCCAGAATGATTACGATTGCCGCAAAAGAAGCCGGCCCCGACCCTAAAACAAATATCAGACTAGCTTCCGCTATCGAAGAAGCGAAAAAAATTAATTTGCCTTCCGACAATATTGAGCGCGCCATCGCCAAAGCTTCGTCCAAAGACAGCACCGACTTGAAAGAAACCATTTATGAGGCGTACGGGCCCGGAGGCTCAGCTATCATCATTACCGCCGTCACCGACAGCTCGAACCGCACCACAAATGAAATAAAACATCTTTTGTCGGAACACGGAGCAAAGCTCGGTGAACGCGGCTCCGCAATGTGGGCCTTTGACCGCGCCGACAATAAGAATAGTCAGGCGGGCGAGAAAACATTATTTACCGCAAAATTTCCCGTGACTCTTTCTCCGGAAGATTCCAAAAAATTTGAAGAGCTTCTTTCCGCTTTGGATGACCAGGAAGACGTGCAGGAAGTTTATTCTAACGAGGCCGCGCCATAAACTTTACGCCATATTCTATAAACACAATCGACATAAATCAATCGATATAAATCAAAAATCTACTAAACCTAGCTTAGACGACCGCATAATATGGTTTAGTAATGACCGATAAAAGAGAATTTTTAATTTAATTCTTTAATCGTCCCCGACTTGCTCACTTCTAAGATGTGAATATAAGATAATAATTGCTTCTTACGAAGATCTGTTAAAAATTGCTCAGGTATTTTTTTCTTGCCAATCCAAACACTTTTTTGCAGCATTTTAAAACCTAATAATTTTAATATTTCTCTCAACCAATTGCGTTTATTCCTTTCTTTTTCCGGGATATCAAACACTATAATTTTAAAACTATTGTCTTCGGCCTGCGCGTAGTTGATTTTTCTGGATTTAAACATTCTTAATTTACTAAGGCCGGACGCCGTGATCTTCCATAAGTTACCATTTTGAGCTTTGTGCTTATCCACCAATCCTTGCTTTTTTAATTTATGGAGTAACGCATAAAAACGCTGCAGCTCATCCGGCGTGTATTTGTGGTTTATTTTGCTTCCAGAGCCGCTGTAAAGCCTTTTGTGAGCGACCTTGTATGATCTTTGGTAACTGCCGAAAATCATATCGATTAATTCAAGAGTCAAAATAGCGCCGGCACCCAGTGCAATAAGAATCTTCGCTGTTTTTTCTCCTTTTTTTTGCATAAATCTATCTTACTAAACTATTTAGACGACCGTCAATAATGGTTTAGTAATAATAAAAACCACGTAGTGTGGTTTTATGCAGCTTTGGTTTTTTGAAATTTAAATCTCACCACCCAAATTGATCTGCGTAAATCTGCGTTGCCGTTGATCTCTTTAAATAGCTTAAAATAAGCTTCGCGAGATCCGCATCCCTCTTTTCTTGCGCTCGCGTTGGAAATCTCGCCAAGCCTTTCTTTCCAGATTTTCAGAATTTTAATATAGCCCGCTTTTTCTTTTTTCATGAAAGTTGTGTGTGGTTTATATAAATGTCCGACTATTACTCTGGGTTTTTTTGCTCTGCGAGTCTCTGTTTTTTCGCCGGATTGTATTTTAGAAATATGATATTTTTCAAATAACATAAATAATTTTCAGTCTGACGGAAATGTAGCATATAAGTTATTAAATGTTAATCTTAAAACATGAATAAGCCGGCTGAGCGCATTTTAGGTATTGACCCGGGCATTGAGCGCCTGGGATGGGGTGTGGTTGAAAAAAAATCAGGAAATCTCGAAAGAAAGGCTTCCGGGGTGAAAAAAACGCTTAAGACAAAAAAAGAAAGTGAGCGCTTGTGGGAAATACACCAGTTTTTGGACGAACTCATTAAAAAAGAACAGCCCGATCTTCTGGCGACCGAGAAAGTTTTCTTTTCAAAAAACATCAAAACCGCCCTTGTTATCGGAGAAGTTCGTGGCATAATTTTGGCCTTGTCCGAAAAGTACGGGGTTCCTATAAAGGAGTTCACTCCTTTGGAAGCAAAGATGGCTATATGTGGATATGGGCACGCCACAAAGGAGAATGTTGCCAGTATGCTCAAATTATCGATAAAACTGCCTGAAAATAAGCTATTAGACGATGAAACGGACGCATTAGCCCTGGCGGTCACGGCTACGTTTTTCCCTACATTGCCCACTTATCCATAACTTATCCA
>CAZXFC010000029.1:0-14558 GCA_964640425.1 uncultured Candidatus Saccharibacteria bacterium
TCAAGGATTATAAGGTCATAATCCATATGATGGATATCAATACGCTTTTGCGCAGATTCCCCGTCTGTTATATAATCGGTTGCGTATCCTTCACGCTCCAAACCCTGTTTTAAGGATTTCGCAAGCTTCTCTTCGTCTTCGATTATCAGTATTCTCATAGTTTTGTTTGGTTTAGTAATTATTTCCTTAACTCTATTTTGAAATGTTATAGTTTCCATGTTAACATAACTTCATGAAGCTGTCAATAAGACCGCGAGAAGTTAATATTTTCAATATAGAATTCATATATGACGTTAAAATGAAGACGCCTGATACCCGGCATGAAACCAACCCCGGTTAAAACGGGGTTGGCTCTTTTTTATGTCATTTTCTCCCTAAAAACCGCAGGTGTTAGCGCACGAGCCGGTTGGCTGTTTGCCGGCCATAGCCGTAAAATGCTCGTTGATCTCCGCTTGAGAAAGCAAACGATTATAAATGGCAACTTTGCCGATTGCTCCGGGAAACCAAGTTTCAAGCGCCATCGTGCCGATGTTAAGAGGAGAAGTTGAAGCTTTCGGAATAACCCTGTACTGGCTCATGCAACCGGTCGGCATATGGAATGATTGGTTCCATTTTACGCCGTTCACCCAAATGTTAACCGATCCCGGATATACAGAATTGCATCCTGAAGGCGTCGTAATCGTCTGATATTCTCCGACGACATGGAGCCATTGGCCCGCCTTGATAACATTTGAATTGGGCTGCCAATCCGCCGCACTTCCAAGTCCGGCGGAATTATTGAACACATATGCCGAGATGCGATTTGTCCTACCTTCCGGATTTGAAGTACTGTATATCCTCGCTTCCCATTCGCATGTGGGTCCGTAATCCTGGCATTTTCCCATCCAATCAACATATCCATAAGCGCTGTCGTTCGGAAATTGCAAAACATCGGGACGAATCCAAGCTTCCCAAGTCAGCGCGTTTGTAGTCGAAATTGAGAAAGCAGAACTGGATGGTACGGCAAGGTATTGGCTCATACCGTTGAAATCCGCAGCAGCGTCTCCGTTTGGCATAACAGTTTTTTGCGGAGCTCCGCCTTTGTAGGTAGCATTGTGTCCGTTGCCTGTTTTGTCAGACTCTACGCCTGCCGTCGGTGAACTCATAGTCAGATACATGACCGGCTTGTCGGACAATATAAGCGAGTCATAACCGGTTATTGACATTGTCGGCGTAGGAGTTGGAGTCGGCACGGCAGAGGACGTAGAAATCTTAAGAATCTGTCCTATGTTGAGATAATACGGGAAAACCATATTGTTCCATGCGGCGATATCCTGCCATGCAATGCCCAGTTTTCTTCCGATGGCTGATAATGTATCGCCCGCCACTACGATGTAAGTTTGTTGAACAAGCGCCGGAGTCGGGGTTGGTATGATAGAAGGCACAGAAATCTTAAGAATCTGTCCTATGTTGAGATAATACGGGAAAACCATATTGTTCCATGCGGCGATATCCTGCCATGCAATGCCCAGTTTTCTTCCGATGGCTGATAATGTATCGCCCGCCACTACGATGTAAGTTTGTTGAACAAGCGCCGGAGTCGGAGTAGGAGTTGGAGTCGGCGACGGACTTACCTTAGCCAACCTATCTTCACCAACCCAGCCATCCAAACCCGAGTCAAAGTTGACGAACCACCAGTTCACAATTGCAACGTCAAAAAACTTGACTACCGGCCCTTGCGTTACTGTGCCGCGCGCGCCGCTAGGCTGCGCGCCGAGCAAAGTTCCAGCCGGAGCGCTTCTTACATTAACATTGCTCATAGCCACATAAATACGGTCGCCGACCAAAAATTTTGATAAGACCGCTTCGGCTCTTGTTGCCGAGACCGTGATCCCAAGCATAACAAGAAAAAATCCTCCGATAACGATAGAATGATATTTAGTTTTCATGAATGACAATTACTTAATAAAAAAATATTGTGAATACAAATTCACGGGCCGTGTCCGACAAAAATATTTTTTTCATGAAGCGACTTGAACTTTCTTCATCTATTTTTCACGGCATATACTTTTTACACCCCAATCGTTTCCTTGTCCACAACTTTCTTCATACTGAAAAGTGGATAACTTGCCGGCCGGCAAGCAGGGTTTTTACCAAACAAAAAAACCGCACGAAAACTCGTACGGAATTTATTTAATAAGATATCAATACGTCCTATCTAAACTCCTCCCTTAATTCCATCCAAAGTTTGCCGAGATTGTTGTGTCCGTTTTTCTTGGCTCCCCAGCCCCAAAAAGAATCGCGCCAGGAATTCTCAATAAGTTCTCGGTCACCGGACTCAAGAAGTTTTTTCATAACGTATGGATGTTGCATCGCTTTAGCCTGCAAAATTTTTTTCATTACTGATATTTTAATCAAGTCCCAATCATTACGATATTTATCTCTATTTGCATGGGCGAGCTTCGATGAATCGTGAGCCGAGCGCGCAAGCCTAATCTGTTCCTTAAGCTTTTCATCGTGAAATTTTTCCGAATGGTATGCGTGCTCTGCTGTTGGGTAAAAATCCCCTCTCCATTCGACAACGAAAGAAGAAAAATTGGAAAGCACATAAAATTCCTGCTCGTAGAAAAATATTCGTTTTTTTGTATCCAGTCCGTGCGTTACCACATTTTTTTTTCGCATTCGGCACTCTTTCCTAATTCTTAAAAAAGAATAGCAAAAGCTTGAGTGAATAGCAATTAGAGCTTCTTCAGTTCAAAGCTGTCGAATTCGACGTCCATGAAATCCGTGCGGATTCCGGAAGAGCCGGCATTATTAATTACCGGACCGTAATTCTTGCCGTAGTCGCGGACCTCCAGCACTCCTTCCCATCCTTTGCCGTTTCTTTTATCAATGAATAGCTGAAGTACAACGCCTCCCTGCGGCTCGGTTTTTGTGATTGCTTTCAAGCCAAGCCACGAATATTTCGGAATAAAATTCGGTTTTGTATACCTTCCGTAACTTTCCTCGCCGAATACGCGCGCAAGCCCGAGAGTGTAATATGTGCCTCCAAGCTTCTTTTTGATAACCGCAAAACCGTCAACTCGTATGCCGGCATAATAAGAGTTCATGCCGTCCTGATACCGGCTAAAAAGAAGAATGCCGTTGGATTCATTCCTTGACAGACTATTGCTTAAATTGGTATTCAAGATCTTAAACACCAGAGTATTTTCGGTGTCCGCGGCTTTCGTTCTCGTAATCAGGCGGAATATGTTTTGAGGATGAGCACCTTGATCGCTCTCGTCAGGGTCGGTTTGCGCGTAGATTGCTTTCCATCCGGAAAGAGGCGGGAGTTCGCCGGTGACTGTCTTGGCCGTCCCACCGGACATGATAAGCCGCGCGCCGGAATTAAGCCACCAAAACGAATTAATGGACTCGCCCTCGCTTGGCGCTTCTTCGATGACATCGTTGCCGTCAAAATTATATCGCATTTTGTTATCCTTTACCGGAACTACGGCGGCCTCGCGCGGTTCATCTGCGGTCTCCCGCGATTCGTAATGAGACGGCTCGTAGTATTTTGGTACTTCGTAATATTGATTTTCTACAAAAGGAATCGCGGCCGCTGATGACAGCACTATTAAAGCTAACCAAATTATTAATATTTCATTTGTTGATCGGTTGTACATTGATGTTTTTGATTACGAGCTCGGCCACGTTATCCTGCGGATGCCACGTTTTAAATCCTATCCCTCCGCGATCAAGCTTCGAATCCAAGAATTCCGTTTCCACCATAACTTCTCCGTTGAAGACGCACTGGATACTGCGGCCTGCGGCGCGAACGCCGACCACAAAGTCACCTCCCTGGGAAAATACAGAGCGCTGAACTCCTTTGGCGACGCTCTGAACGCCGTCCACCAATTTTTCAACGTGCACCAAATTCGGACTGAAATTGCAGGCGGCATAATTATTATCGTCCTGATACCTGACCCAAACATAAATATTATTTCCTTTCTGATTATTTACATGGGCTTCAAGGTAGTAATCTTTCCATGCGTAAGTTCCGTCGAGAATTGCCGAACCGCCCGACGACGATTCGGTTGCCTTTAAGGTTAATGCTCCGTCGGCAAGGCTTAGGTAGTTCCAAGTATTTATCCATCCTTTATCGGTATCCAAGTCGTCTACATATGGAAGGAACTTCGAATTCCCCGTCTCTAAAACAGACAAAAGCTTGGCACCGGTCCATGAAACATCGGGTTCGATACGGCGCACCATGAAAAAATTCTTGCTAAGATCCGAAGACGCATAATTTTGAGTAAAACGCTGTGCTAATCCATGCTGATAAAATGCCATTTGATAATTATTTTCCACATTTGCCAATAGAATATTTTTTATGCCGAAATAATTTGTCTCGCCTTCGCCAAAATCGCCGAAAGGAAAAGCGAATGCGATGACCGGCACGCCCAAACTCGCTGAGATAGTTTCCTTGGATAAGGAAAGATCTCCCGATATTCTAGCCGAATATTCTTCTATGCTCTCCAGCCTGTTCTGATCCGGCAGCCAAAGCAGGTTGGTCAAAAAGTGTCCATTCAAGCCCGCATCGTTCAACGGGTAAAATTCATGGTCGTCTTTGCCATGGGATTCCATATTCCACCTGCCGCTCTTTACCATATATAGAAGTTCTGGCGGCGAAAGATAAAAATCTGTTTTCCTTTCAAAAGAATAATTAGAAACGACGAACATCGTCGCCTTGAAGCCAAGCGCGTGCAAAAGCGGGTCAGCCGGATAAAAGCTGTCACGGCGGCCGTCATCGAAAGTTAGCACAAAGGATCCGGCCGGCAATTTTTTTTCGCCCCGTAAAAACAAGTAAAGATCGTCCATGCTCACAGTGCGGTATCCGGCCCGCTTTAACGCGAACATTTGATCTTTGAAAACGTTCATCGGAATATTTACTCCGTCTATTACTATATCCGGCGAATTAGTCGGCCTAAGAATTCCGTGATATGTCAGCACCGGAATCGAGGACGCATCTCCGGCGAGAGTACCGGTTGCCGATGTTGCGCTCTGCGCCTCGCCCACGGAACCCAGCATATAATCGAAATAATATATCCCGTACCCGAACTCTGTCCCTATAATTTTCACGGCGAGCACAGACGGCGAAATTCCGGCGAACGCAAAGTCGGTTATGCGGCCGGATCCCACAATAGTAATTATTATCACGGCGAGAATTATAATAAATACGGCTTTTAAAGATTTTATTTGGGAATAATGCATGAAAATATGTAACTTCAATGACCTCCGCTCTAACGCGTGCCCCATTTGCGATCATTTAAGCGAAAAAGCGCATAAAAAAGAACATATGACAAAATTAAGCTGTTAAATCCGGCCCATAAAAACACATATGGCCAATATTTGTTTTTCCGGTCAACCAACCTGTAGTAGATCACGAACAAAAAAGACATTAAAAATATTCCAAAAAAATAATACAAGGGAATACCGCCCTTAATAAGAGCACTAAATAGAACCGCTTTGGCCGCCATAAACGGCGTCAAAAAAGATATAAGCATCAATGGGAAAAAATAAGTGAACGCCACAAAAGGGCGCTTCCGAGCTATAAATCCCGAGGTGAAAATTGCATTTATAAACCAGCTTTTTTTCCAGCGCACCTGCTGTTTAAAAAGCTGGCGAAGATTCTCTGGTACTATCGTGAAAGCCTTGGCAGTCTTTGAATATATCGTGTCATAACCCTGCCGCAAAACCCATGTAGTCAGCGCGCGGTCATCGCCCCAGGTTACCGGCTTGCCCAGAAAAGTTTCGTTTAACCACGCATCCATAATAGGAAGGACAATGTCTTTTCTATATGCCGAAGAACAACCGGAACAGCAGAACACGGTAAAAAAAGTGGACTCGGCCGCCTTTAATATGCGAAAAGATTCAAAATAATATGCCGCCTGCATCCGCGTCAACAAATTTTCGTTCGCGTTCTCCGGATCAGCGTGCGCGCACACGGCGCCGATGCGCGGATTCGAAAACGGGCGTATGAGATTCCTAAAAGTTTTCGGATCGATATACGAATCGCTGTCCAGCTGAATGACTATTTCCCCAATGGCGCGCCTGAAGCCTTCGGCCATTCCGTAGCGTTTGCCGCGGTTCTCTTTCCAATCGATGACGATCAATTTGTCGTGCTTTTTTTTCATTTGCATAATAACTTCGAGCGTGCCGTCGGTGCTGCCGTCGTTGATAACAATAACTTCCAGCTTATTCTCTGGCCAATCCGCAAGAAAACACTGCTCGATAGTATTAGCTATCGCTTTTTCTTCGTTCTTGCATGGAATTACGAAAGATACGGTCGGTTCATATGACGGGTCAGCGCCTTCGTTTTCCAATTTGGAATAAATTTTATCGTAGAATATGGCGGAGGAAAGCCGAGATAGCTCAAAAATAGTGATAAAATAAGTATAGAAATATAAAAAAGAATTGGCTCCCAAATAATGCGCTGAGTTGGTTTTGGTAAAAAGCAACAGGATAAGCGCCAATAATCCAAATATCATAAGCGATCCGTGGAACGTCGCGTCAGAGACGCGAAATCGGGGCCTTGCCTCCCACAAAGCCCCCGACGCCGAATTCATTGAAACTATGTTATAAGTTTTTTTCCCATTCATCTGCCGATGCCCTTATAAATAATGCCCGATGCAACAAATTTTTCTTTCGGCAGGCAATTCCTGCCGTCGATTACAATTTTGATGCCCTTAGACATTAAATATTGAGGCGTTAGTTCCCGGAACGCTTTGTGCGCGGTAGCAACCACAACAGCGCCGGAATTTTGCAAGGCCGAATCCAAATTATTCTCGCTTCCTTTCACGAAAACATAAGGGTCATATGAAGCAACTTCGAATCCGGCTTCTTTCAATTCATTAATTATTTCGAAGGAAGGAGATTCGCGGACATCGCCTATGTCCGGTTTATAAGCAAGGCCCAATACGGCAACTCGTTCCACTTTTTTTACGCCGCCCAACGCGGAAATAAGAAGGCTTACCGCGTAGCTCGGCATTCCATTATTTATCCGGCGTGCCAGTGATAAAAATTCATGATGGAATCCGTTCTTCTTGGCGTAATCAATAAGATAGTAGGGATCTACCGGAATACAATGCCCGCCGACGCCGCAACCGGGATAATGGGGCATGAAAGCAAAAGGTTTGGTGGATGCTCCCTCAATGACCCGCGTAATATCTATGCCGAGGCGTGAAAAAGACATAGCGAGCTCATTTACGAAAGCTATATTGACGTCGCGGAAAGAATTTTCGACTATCTTAACCGCCTCGGCTTCCGGTATCGATCCCATTTGTTTTATATCCGAAGTCAGAATTGAACTGTAAAATGCGACCGCATTCTCCAGACTTTTTTTATCTAAACCGCCGACGACTCTCGGAATATTTTCCACATCCCAATCATGGTCTCCGGGATTTATCCTCTCCGGACAATGAGCGAAATAAAAATCTTCTCCGGCTTTTAATCCGGATTTTTTTTCCAACGCGGGCTTGGCCGCCGTATCGCACGCTCCCGGATTTACGGTAGATTCGATTATGACGGTCTGCCCTTTTTGAAGATTTCTTCCGACATTTTCGCAAGCCAAAATGAGGGGCTCCAGATCCGGGTCATGATTTGCTTTTACGGGCGTGGGAACGCACACTACCACATATTCCACGCCGCACAATTTGGAAAAATCGGATGATGCCTCAAATACTCCATTCTTCTTGCCTACAACGTCCTTTAAATCGTCCTGGAGCGAACCGTCAATGAAAGGCACAATACCGGACTTGATGAGCTCAAGCTTTTTTTCATCAATATCCAGACCCATAACCCTCCCCCCCTTTTTTGCTGCAAGCACGGCCAAGGGAAGACCGACATAACCCAGTCCGACAACCGCCACCCGACCTGCCTGCCGGTAGGCAGGGCCTTTTAAATTTGTTTTTCCTTTCATGCCGGAATTATTTCATGAAGCAATGAAATGAAAATGAATGGCGTGAAAAAACTGTTTAAAAAAACTTCACCTGCTTTTCATTTATTCAGGCTGATTTTTATTTCATCAGCGCTTCAGCCTGCTTCATCGTAACCGGCGTAATATTTTGCTCAGCCAAATAATCGACTATCTGCTGCAGTATCGCAGGCGTAGTTTGGAACGGCGCGCCGTCGCCATCGGAATTTACATGATGGAAAACCAATACTAGCCAGGTCTTATTAGCCATCGCTTGATCTATCCAGCCTTTTACCACGGCAAATGTAGTGTTGCTGTTCACGCCTTGCCTGTTGAGCGTATATCGGTTTGGCAGGCCCTTGATGTTGAATCCTCCGTTCGTACTTCTCGCGGTCGCGAACCCGGCATCTTTGACCATCTGAATAACCTGGTCATTGTACGAGCCGAAAGGATAAGCGAAAGTCTTGACTTCGGATATTCCTATCGAAAGCAGGTCATCCCTTGAACCGGCTATCTCCTTATTCGCGTCTTCAGCCGATATTGCCGTCAAATCAACATGATGCCTGGTGTGCGCTCCGATCTCGTGTCCGCGTGATTGCAGATTCAAAGTCTCGGAGGCCGTAATATAGGAAGGAAAGCCCCAATATCCGGGAACTATATATTGAGTGCTCTTAAATCCCGCAGCGTCCAATATCGGCACGGCCAGGTCGTAAACATCCCTGTGCCCATCATCAAAATTGAGAGATATCAATCCTTGCAGCTGCGTGTCCGCAACCCTCAAAGAATAATTATCGACCGCAAGCGAACCCACGCCTTTTATTAAGTGAAATATTGTCAGGCTCGTCGCGCCCGAAGGCACAACGAATAAAGTTTTGAAATTTTTCCAATCGGCCGACGCTCCGGGAAAACCAATATCACGATAAGAAAAAGTTCCGTTGGTATTGAAGCGCGCCGTCACGACCGTTCCGGTGCTCGCCCTGTAAAAATCCGAAAATTCGTAAGTTGTGCCGGGCGTAACCTGAACATCGCCAAAATACCATTTGGCGTCTCCGGTAGAATATGACGATATATTTATCTCAGCTGCGTTCGCGCCGTCAAAACCTGCCACCGGAAAAATAAAATTTGCGGTGTTCGTACCCCATCTGCCCTTAAACCAGTTAATGGGTAGACCCGAAGAATTTGTTGATTCAAAAGAAGGGTTTTGAATCAGATTACCCGGATTAGGCGCGGGAGTCGGGGTAGGTGTCGGCGTTGGAACACCGGAAACATCCGTAAGACTGTAATTATCCACGGTTAAATTGCCCACGTTTTTTATCAGATGAAAAATCATCGCCGTCTCCGCGCCCGCGGGCGCGGCGAACACTGCGCTAACCGGACCAAAAGATGATCGTGGTCCCGGATTCGCAATGTCCTTGTAAATATGCGAACCGTTGGAAAGCTTGAAATCTACGGTTATAAATGAATTAACATTTGAAATATATGAATCGGAAAATTCGTATTCCACGCCGGGCGCAACGGCAACGGCATTCGGCGCCCATTTGGCGTCCCCCGAAGAGTAAGAAGTTATTGAAACTTTCGCCGCCTTTCCGCCACCCGCTCCCGTAACCGGATATTGGAAAACGGCGGTATTTATACCCCATCTGCCTTTTATCCAGTCGGCAGGACCGGATGCGCCGGCTGTTTCCAGATCGGCATTGCCGATTAGGTTGGGTCCGACGGCTAAAGCATGGCCGCCCATCGAAACCGCGGAAAATAAAATTACCAAGCTGATAATTATGGGAAGTCGCGGCAAGCACCGCATATTTTCATGAATCATACTGAGATTTTTCATGATATGCGTGAAGAAGCAATGAAACCCGCAAATAGCGGAATGCTGTTTTTTAAGATGAAAATTCGAAGGAGATAAATATTATTGCCGCATTAAGAACGAATTGGGCAAATATTCCCCATTTCCAACTCGCGATCTTCGTGCCGGTATGTATCAATATGTGGAATTTTTGCAGGCTCACGAGCGGTTCATGACGGAATTTCATATAAACAAATTGCAGTGCGTCCGGCAACACTCCGCCGATTATGCCGCACAGCACAATAAATGACTCGGAAAATATTACTGAGCCGAATATCAGGAAAGGCAGGAACATGGCAAGAAAAAGATCAAAGCCGATGTCGAGCAGATCAAGAACAAAATTTAAGCCCGAAGTGGACATGTCATTGTTCAGGTGATTTGATTCGTCGCGCTTGTAAGAGCGCAAACTGTAATCCCAGTGAGGAATAGCGTCAATTAAAAAATGTGAAGCGAAAGCGGCCGAAAAAGCCAGCACAGGATGCTGGGGAAATAATCTTGCAGCCGCCGCGCCGACTATCGCGTGAGTGGTTAGAGTCATTTCTAGAATTTTACGGATTTCTATCAAAACGTACCCGAACGCGCAACTCGTCGTCATGCTCCGGCAAACCCGACGGATTATCTTTTTGAAAAACAACCCAGCCCGTTTCAGTGGATGGCGTTGAAAAATTTATTACAGCCTTGAATGGAACGAATTCCTGCGTCATCCACTCTCCCTGTGCCTCTGCGGGCGCAACCCCCAATTCTTTGCCGGTAGCGTCTAAAACGCGGACCGGAAACGAAGCTTCAAAATACCATGTCCCCCTAGCCTCTCCGGTAACTGTTATGGGATTTTTTATCATATCGTTATTTTTCGGTGATGCGACTCTTATCAAATCGCTTTTCGGAGCCATAACAAAATATATCGCGCCAAGCGCAATTACGCCCAGAGCAATGGTCAAGATCGCAACTCTTTTTATGCTCATGATATTCATCTCATGCTAATTTAGAATTTAAGAGCGTTTTTAAAGCCGCTCTCTGAACGCTATCCAAATGCATGGATGGCCGTTTCGATTTTATAAAAGCCTCCGCCTCTTCCGGCGGCATTCCCTTTATTTTTACGAAATAAGCCGCAACCAAAGTAGGAGCTCTTCCGTGGCCGTTTTTACAATGAACATAAATTTTCTTTCCCAAGGAAACCATTTTTTCAAGAACGGATATCCCGAAATCCAATTGATCCGGTTTCGGCGCGGCATGATTTTCCACCGGTATCCAAACATAAAAATCAACTCCGAAAGGGGCGTCCAGCCTCTCTTTTTCCAGCGAAATATCCGCGGAAATGCCTTCTTGCAAAAGCTTTTCGTCAAAATGCGCTTGGCAACATTGATTGGTCCCTATATAAATACCGTCGCCTATATAATTGAAGTCCAAACTTGAATGATTGTTCATGATCTGAATTATATCAGAATTTCGATGTTAAAATCAAAGATAATCCAAGAGGCGATCGTAATTTATAAATTGGAAAATTTTGTAACCGTAGGCGATCAAAAGGCCAATTTTGTCCGTAACCAAAAGCGTGCCGAGGAAAATAAGAAATATGCCGCCGATGATTGAGATAATATTAAGATATTTGGAGATGTTTTGGACATGGCGGGAAGCCGATCCTATTCCTATGGCAATCAGCAAGAAAGGCAAGGCAAGACCTGCCGAGAAAACAGTAAGCATTAGCGCTCCCTGAAATGCAGTAGTGGAAGTAGATGCCAAAAGCAGGATCGAGCCCAATATCGGGCCGACGCATGGCGTCCAGCCGAAAGCGAATGCCGAGCCCAAGATAAAGGAGTTCGTCGGCTTTCCGCGTTTAAAAAGCGTCGGCGCCTTTAATTGTTTTTCCCGCATCAAAAAAGGAATTTTCAAAATATTCAGCATAAAAAGCCCGAAGATGATGACAAAAATCCCTCCTATTCTTCCCAGCCACAATCTATAAGGAGCAAGAAATGTGGCGCCAATAAATCCCACCAATGTTCCCATGATAATAAAAACCGCGCTGAAGCCGAGCATAAAGAAAAGGCCGTTCAAAAAAATCTTCCAGCGGGCGCCCTTCGCCTTTTCCGGATCTTTCAGGTCCTCCAAAGAAGCCCCGCTGATGAATCCCAAGTAGCCGGGTACCAGCGGAAGCGTGCAAGGCGCGAGAAAAGTAAGAACGCCTGCGATAAATGCTGAAATGGCAAGTGAAATATCCATGATTAAAATTTATTGATCCTCTAGTAATTCCCACAAACCCAGACCTTTCATATAGCGATCACCGTTGTATTTCTTGCCTTCCAAGCAAGAAAAGCAAAGCGGAAAACAATCGCCTTTCTTAAATGCTCGTTTATAGCCGCAAGGAACACAGATATAGATTCCGCTTTTGGGGACTATGCTTTCAACATTAAATGTGTCCTTGATTTTTATTTGAATTTTGTTCATTTGCTTATGATTTATTTTTTACTAATATCGTGCCCGCCAAATTGATTTCGGAGTGCTGATAAAATTTTTCCTGCATAGCTCGGTTTTTTAGCGGATGCGACGCGGAATCTAAATGAGTCATTTATAACCGGCGTCGGCACTTTTAATTCCCTGGCGGTTTTTACTGTCCATTCGCCTTCGCCGGTATGGGAAACGGAGCCGGAAACCTCATTGAGGTCTTTGCCGTATTTATCAAGGGCGTCTTTCAGCCATCCCACTAACCGAGATTCAATAACGCTTTTATGATTGTAAACGTCGGCAACCCTTTTAAGATCAATTTTGGAAGAATATTTTTTCATCACCGCAAAACCTTCGGCAATCGATTGCATCATCCCATATTCAATACCATTATGAACCATTTTGATAAAATGCCCCATACCGGCTCCTTCAAAAAATTGGTATCCGTCTTTTGTCGCAAGATCAGAGAAAAGGGACTCAAGTTTTTCAAAAACGGCCTTATCGCCGCCCACCATAATTGATGCTCCTTCGAGCGCTCCTCTGGGACCGCCTGAAACACCGGCGTCTATAAAATGTATTCCCTTCTTTTTAAGCTTTTTGTGTCGCGCAATAGAATTTTTATAGAAGGAATTGCCTCCGTCAACGATGACATCTCCTTTGTCTAAGATGTATGCGAGGCCTCCTTCTCCAAAAATTACTTCATCCACGGGCTTACCGGCGGGCTTGCCCGCCGTAGCCTCGGCGGAGGCGGGCACCATCAGCCATACTATGCGCGGCTTCGGCAACGCCGCAACGAGTTCTTGAAAAAAATAAGCGCCTTTTAGACCTTCCGATTCAAGCTCATAAGTTGCATCAGCGCTTCTATTAAAACCAACCACTTTCCATCCTTTGGAAAGCAGCTGTCGAGCAATGTTTCCGCCCATTTTGCCGAGTCCGACAATGCCGATCGTTCCTGCGCGCGATTGCCGTTCTTTCTCCATATCGGGAAAAAGCTCCAAAAACGACGGGGACGGCGTTGTGCCCGCATCGTACGCTGTAAGAGGCACACTGTTTCCGCTCCATGCTTTTTCAATGGGATCGGTGAATTTCCACGCCGCCTCTATTTCGTTTGGGGAGACAAAAGATGTTTGCTCGCCCTTTATTGCCGAATATAATACTTTCGCATACTCCGCCACATACTGAATTTTTATCTCATTTTCGTAGAGAAAAAATGAAAACGTGCGTTCTTCTAAAATTCGGTCAAACCCCGGTTTTTTTGTCCAGAAATGGATAACGATTTCATCGTTTGGCTCAAGGCGGAACACGATTTGGTTTGGCCGGTGCGGTCCCACTTCGCATAAAAGACATTCTCTGGGATGCTTCAAGGTAACAATAATCTCTTTGCGCGCTTCGGCCAGGCGTTTTCCGGCCTCCATAAAAATCGGCACGCCCTTCCAGCGAGGATCGGTGAGTTCGGTTTTTAGAGCAAAGTACGTTTCAGTAACTGAATGTTCGCGCACGCCGTTTATCCCAAGATACCCTTTGTATTGAGCCCGGAAGGTATTTTTTTGTATCAAAGCTTCAGTCCACGGGAGAAGAGCGTTCATGATACGAGCGCGATTTTCCCGGGGCATTTCGGCATTGCCACGGGCCGGATATTCCATAAGCAATGCCGCGAGCATGGCGAGCAGGTGATTTTGGCCGACATCGCGTAACGCGCCGACCGCATCATAAAAACCGCCGCGTCCCTCGACTCCTATGGATTCGTGAAGCCGAATATCTATGCGCTCAATGGTTGTATTATCCCAGGTATTTTCAAAAAGATTATTTGAGAAACGAAAATTCTCTATTCCCTGAACAATTTCCTTAAACAAGTAATGATCTATGCGGTAAAGCTGTTCTTCTTTAAAGTATGTTGAGAGAAGAGATTGCAAGTTTTGCGCGCTCTCCAAATCCGCGCCGAAAGGCTTTTCGATAAGCAGGCGGCTCCACCCCAGCTTGCCGCCACATGGCAAATTCAGCTTCACGCCCGCTAAATTTTTAAAAATTGGCTTATAGGTTGCCGGCGGCGCGGCAAGGTAAAAAAGCTTGTTTGCGCAGACGCCCCATGATTTTTCCTGTAACTCAATGGATTGCGCCAGGGCGCGAAATGCCGCAGCGTCTTCAAACTTGCCCGCATGATACGAGAAGAGTCCCACAAAGCGAGAAAGCCGCTCGTCGTGTATTTCACGATTGCTTTTAGTGCGAACCGCGGATGCTATGGATGATTTTAAATTGTCATTTGACATGCCGCCGCGCGAGAATCCGACAACAGAAAAACGATCTCCTAAAAGATTTTGCTCAAAGAGCCGCCAGAGCGACGGA
>CAZXFC010000030.1:0-14266 GCA_964640425.1 uncultured Candidatus Saccharibacteria bacterium
TTTATGGGGGGGGGGTCGTCATGTTGCCTCAAATTGCGAGTGCGTATACGACTAAGACGGGCATCATATCCGCCGACACCACCTGGACACTTGCAAGCAGCACATATTATGTAACAGGGACGGTAACTGTTAATGCCGGAAAAACCCTGACTATTGAGGCCGGGGTTGTTGTTAAATTTGCATCTTCGACTCAATTAACAATAAACGGAACGCTCAATGCAATAGGGACATCAAGTCCCATTTATTTTACCTCAAAGAATGACGATAGTGTTGGAGAAGTTATTGTCGGCTCGTCTGGCAATCCTACAGCCGGAAACTGGACTAAAATTCAATGTGGTTCTGCCAGTGCCGCTATATGTAACTTTACAAATACAATAGTTCGCTATGGCGGATCTGGTGCCGGGTCACAAATGCTCTATAATTTCGGAGGTGTTATATCGATCGCAGATTCCGTCATTGCGACTTCAAGCTCCAAACTTATATATCAACAGTCCGGCACCACAACTATACAAACGTCTATTCTGGATAATGGAACAGTTGGTATTGACCAGGATGCGGGCAACACCATTTTTGCAACTACTACAATTCGCAATACAACAGGCTATGGGATTGATGCAACCGGAGCAGGGACAACTACTATTGCAACATCTACATTTATAGGAAATACGACGGGAGCTGGGTATTTTTTCCTAGGCTCCGGTCTAACTCTAAATTCAACCGCTAGTTCTGCATCCGGAAATGGTACAAACGGCTTTATTGTCGAGAATACTCTAACAAAAAATCAAACTTGGAGAAAAGATATTCCATATGTTATCCCCAGTGGAAGTGTAACGATACAAGCCGGGAAAAAGCTGACTCTTGGTCCGGGCGCCGTCCTCAAGTTCAATAGTGTTAATTCGCGTTTAGTGGTAAACGGTACTCTAAATGTATTCGGGAATTCATTGGACAATGTTTATTTTACTTCACTTAAAGATGACACTATAGGTGGCGACACAAATAATAATGGGTCATCTAATTCGCCCGCCGTGGGAGATTGGCGTTATGTACAAATTGCATCCGGCGGAATTGCTGATATTTATTTTGGTGTATTTAGATATGGCGGGAACACGACGGGCGGAAATGGCTCGAATCTCTTTAATAATGGCACTTTAACCGCCACAACTTCAATTTTTTCTCTAGGGTACACGTCAGGTCTACGCCAGGATGCTGGGACGACCGTTGTTAGTGGCAGCGTGTTCCGGAACAACGGAAGTTATGGAGCCTTTAACAATTTGACTTCGACATCAACTTTTACTGCAGAAAATAATTTCTGGAATGCAACAACTGGACCCTATAATTTGAATAATAATCCAAATGGCAATGGAGCGACTACGACAAACTTTATTGATTTTATACCTTGGCTTGGTACGCTCCACTATTTAACGTCTTACGATAATTCTGTAGACGATACAGATGGTTACCATATTCAGTATTTATGGGGTGGCGGATTTACTCCGGAATATGATGACGAGTGGACAAATGCGGTTGTAACTTGGAATGATCAGATTGCAGTTGATATATTTGAGTATGTGTCAGGTATTAATGATGTAGTTCTCTATGAAGAAGATGATTCGGGTATCAGCTGGTTAGGAAATTATGATCCGGATGTTTTCTTGAGTCCGGACACAATTACTTTGAATAAGTATTATCCTCATAAGTATAATTATTCCAGTGCGGCGGTGCAGTGGACTTGGACGCATGAATTAGGTCACGCCTTAAATCTGGATCATAGTTATTACGAAAATATAATGTTTTACTCGGTATCTAATCAAACTACATTAGGCACACAAGATAAGTATGATTACAGATATTGTTGGATCGAAACTACTCCAAGTCCTTGTTTATAGGATAGGTTATTAATAATAATTATAAGATGAAAAAAACATTTAAAATATTAGCGCTAATCGTTGGATTTATTAGCATATTATTGATTGGGGTGTACACGAGCATTATAAAATTACCAATAACCCAGCAAATGCACTTGTCTGACCCGGTTGATTATGGGAATGATGCGGTCCTCGTACAGTCGTCTGATAATATGTTTGTAGGTAAGGTTATTAAGCAAGTAGGAAATAAAAGTGTTGCTGGAACTATTCCTTTTACTCAGTTTTCGGTGCAGGTTATTTCGAATATAAAAGGTAATTTAGAAGGGAATATCATTGTAAATCAAACCGGCGGCTATAAGTACGGCGTTTTACACGTTGCAGAAGGTATTGAAGGGGAAGACTATCTTTTGAAGCCTGGGTCATCCTACTTTTTCTCCACTCGACGTAGTAATAAGAATGATTGGAATTATTTGATAACACATTCCAATGCGAGTAAATTGTTGAGCCAAGATAAAAACATCAGTCTCTCAGAATTGCAGCAGATTGCAAATGACGACTTTAAAGTGAAGACGCTGATTAAAGTTATCGCAAACCCGCCGGAATTTCCAGGGTTTAAGCAGGAGTCGCTGCCCGGTGCATAGGAACCTAAAGAATGAAAATTTTAAAAATCGCTGGATACTCAATTGTTACCGTTGTTCTACTGTTGATAATGTTAGGTGCGGGTATGTTCTTCAACGTAATTAAATTGCCGATAAAAGTAGTTTCCCACGGGAGTTACGCTTTTGATTTTGATAATGATAAGACGTTGGTTGAGAATTCAGGTAATGTATTTATTGGTAAAGTAATAAGAAAGACCGGAGAAGATGTTCTTGGTTTAGCTGTGGTTGCTACTCAATTTGACGTAGAGATAATTTCTAATCTTAAGGGAGACTTGCGTGGCGAAGTAATTGTGGCTCAGCAAATTGGCTACAAAAATGGCTTAATGATTGTTCATGATGGCGATGTAGCGCGAGTGGAAGACGTGGGCAGCGAAGAGACGTATTTTCTCCAGCCCGGATCTACTTATCTTTTTGCCACGGGTTATTATCCAGAAAGAAATTGGCATATTCTATTTACGCATCAAAAAGCAAGCAAATTGTTAAGCCAAGATAAGGGCCGCAGTATTTCAGAATTACAACAGATTGCAAATGATGATCCAAGGGTGCGGACTTTGCGTGCTGTAATAGCGAAGCCGGTAGGCTCGGAGTAGAATTCTGTAAAACACTATTAAAGAAAGCTGCCAAGAGTTTGACGGCTTTTTTGTTGCAATCCGTAAAAAAGGAATTTTCATCGGCATGGAGGAACGGTTTAAGGAGGGAGTGTTTTAAATTTGAAAAATAATCTCATTTCCAAAACCGCAAAGTTCATTGCTATAGCACTCAAATTTGCAGTTGACAAAATTGAATAATAGATGCTAATCTAATTCTCAGAGGATAAAATTTCAAAAGGAGAAGTCCAAAAATGGCGACTAATCGTCCGATAAAACCAGAAGAAATCAGCGAGAAAAAGGTAAGTCTTTTTCCTGATGAGGTGTTCGAATCCTTCAACGAGCTTATTACGCAAAAATTTTGCGAAAGCTCGGCCACGGTAACGCAAGACGAGGTTGTGGCGTTGATGGTGAAAAAAGGCCTGGATCGCACTGACATTTTTGAAAAAGGCTGGCTGAATGTTGAAGATATATATCGGAAAGAAGGATGGCTCGTTGACTACGATAAGCCTGGCTACAACGAGTCTTATCATGCAATATTCACTTTCAGTAAGACTTCAAAGAAAAGTTGATCTTTTTAGTACGAAATCGCTCGCTATAAACGCTGGCGGTTTTTTTATTGTTCCATTTAGGGATTTCTCCCAACATGAAGACCAAATGAAGCGGGATGGAGTGTCTTCATCTTGGCAACTTGACACGTTTTTGGTGGGTGCTAGGGTTGTGTACAAGACGAGATTGACACTTTTTTATAAGTTTGCTAACATAATTATATATATGAAAGGTGAATTACCCATGCATCCCGAAGAAGTTACGAATAAACTTTTTGCGGTGCTGCCAAAAAGGACCAAAGATGTTCTTGACCAGCGTTTCGGATTGGGAAAAAATCCAAAAAGAATGACGTTGGATGCCATAGGCAAGCGTTACGGCATTACCCGCGAACGAGTGCGCCAGATAGAAGCCGACGGCCTTGCTCGTATTCGAAAATCTCCGACCATGTCCGACATGAGGCCGACTTTTGCGGCGTTGGAAAAATATTTCGATGACCAAGGGGGCGTTTTGCACGAAGGACAAGCTCTGCAAGGACTGGCCTCACACCCAAAACACGAGAACCATGTTTATTTTCTCTTGTGCTTGCACGATCCTTTTGTGAGGCTTCACGAGAATGAGCACTTGCATGACCGCTGGGCATACGGCAAGAATTCCGAAGAAAAAGCCGATAAAGTTTTGAGGAATGCGGTTGATTCTTTGCGGAAGATCGGCGCTCCCGTGGAAGAGAAAAAATTGTATGAAGTCATGTCTTCTTCCGCTCAGAACGTGTTGGGCTCAAATGTCGCTTCTTCTGTTCTGGAAAATTGGCTTGGCCTTTCCAAGCTTATTGCCAAAAATTATTTCGGCGAATGGGGACTCACTGAATTTTCAGCAATCAAGCCAAGAGGCATGAAAGACCTTTCATTTATGGTATTGTCGAAAAAGGGCGAACCGATGCATTTCTCGGAAGTCGCGGCGAGCATAGGCAAGTTGATCGGTAGATCGGTTCACGTACAGACCGTGCACAACGAACTCATCAAAGACCAGCGTTTTGTACTGGTGGGCCGCGGACTTTATGCGTTAAAGGAGTGGGGTTATGAGCCGGGAGTCGTCCGCGATGTCATAATCAATATGCTTAAGAATAACGGACCTATGGATAAAGAAAAAATAATCTCGTTTGTATCCGAAAAGCGCTTCGTAAAACCGAACACAATCCTTATAAATTTAGAGAATAAAAAACACTTTAAAAAACTGACTGATGGTCGGTACTCTGTTCGTTAATCCGATTTTTTGGGACGCATTAATAGTATTGGTCAGGACTTGGCCGATATGGTTTCCCGTGGCCCTTTTTTTAATATTCTGGAGCGTGTGGGTAAGTTATGTCCGGGCATTTTTCATGGCAAAAATGAAATGGACGCTGCTTGAAATAAAAGTGCCGCGGGAAGTCGCTAAAACCCCCAAAGCGATGGAGAGCGTTTTGGCCGGCGTGCACGGCACGAACCGAAGCGGAAATATGTGGGAAAGATATTGGGATGGCTGGCTTACGGCATGGTTTTCTTTTGAAATAGCGGGTGATGAGACGGGCGTGCATTTTTATGTGCGTACGCAGGAATTTTTCAGAAGGATGATAGAGTCGCAAATTTACGCGCAGTACCCTTCATGCGAAATAAAAACAGTTGAGGATTATACAAAGCAAGGCCCGCCGACTATGCCGGCTCCGGGGTGGGCAATATGGGGGAGCGAATATATTCATACAAAGCCGGACGCTTACCCGATACGCACGTATGAAGAATTTGAGCTTGTCGGAATAAGCTCAAAAGAAGAAGAAAGGAAAATCGATCCAATGGCTTCAATGATAGAATTTTTTGGCACTTTCAAAGGAAGTGAGCGAATGTGGATTCAGATGGTTGTGCGTCCAGCCGGAGACAAATGGATAAAGGAAGGACAGGCGATAGTAGATAAAATAGGAGGAAAAAACACCGGAGAGTACAAGCCTCTATTGGGCAAGATAGTTGACGTCATAAGCGATATTATCAGCGGAGTGGCCGGGCCGGCCGCAGAGCCGGGAAAAACTCAAAAAAAAGAATCCCTCAATGTGGGTTTTTTCGGACTTTCACCCGGCGCCATACAAACTATCAAATCACTGGAACTCAACATGCAAAAACTGGGATTTGAGGTCGGCATACGCTGGGTGTACTTTGCCAAAACCGAAGATTATAATGCGCTGGCAATACCGGCTATCAATGGCATTTTCAAACAATTTGCATCGCCTAATTTAAACGGGTTCAAATTAAACGGCGACGTATCAACAAGCGTGGACTATGTTTTTAAAAAAACACGGGAAACTTACAGAAAACGGAGAATTTACAATGCATACAGGTGGCGTTCGTTTTTTCATCCTCCGTACCGCGGGAAAACGATTGTGCTTTCTTCGTCGGAATTTGCGACAATTTATCATTTTCCCGGTATGGTTGTCGGCGCGCCAACTATGGAACGCATTGAGGCAAAGCGGGGATCGGCTCCGCCAAATTTGCCGATCTAAGGTTTTATTGACTTTTTATTAAATATATGATACTATAAAAACTTATAGTATGAATGATGATCAAAAAATAACTTATTTCGGAGAGACAAATTTCAGGAATTCCCGGAAAAAGTTCGGCATAAAAAAAATAGACCGAAGGAAGCATATGTACGTGATCGGGAAGACGGGTATGGGCAAGACTACGCTTCTTGAGAACATGGCCATGCAGGACATTCAGTCCGGCGAAGGCTTGGCTTTTATCGATCCGCACGGCGAGACGGCATATAAGCTATTGGATTTTGTCCCGAAGGAACGGATGCGCGATGTTATCTATTTTGATCCGGCTGACGCGGGATTTCCAATCGGTTTCAACGTAATGGAAAATGTCGACCCTGAACGCAGACATTTCGTCGCCTCGGGACTCATGGGCGTTTTCAAAAAAATATTCGGACCCGACGTATGGTCGGCAAGAATGGAATATATTTTGGGCAATACCGTACTTGCTCTTCTTGAGTATCCGGATTCTACGCTTCTTTCGATAAATCCGATGCTTGCGGTGAAAGAATATCGTAAAAAAGTCGTCGACAATGTAACGGATCCTGTAATTAAGGCTTTCTGGACCCAGGAATTCGCAAAATACACCGAGCGTTTCGCGGCGGAAGCCACGCCTGCCATTCAAAATAAAGTGGGGCAATTTACATCCAATCAATTAATTCGCAACATTGTAGGGCAGCCGAAATCAACTTTTGATTTCAGAAAGGCGATGGACGAAAAGAAAATTTTAATAATAAATTTGGCAAAGGGCCGGGTGGGGGAGGATACGGCGCGCCTTTTGGGGGCGATGATAGTTACGAAGCTTTATCTCGCGGCCATGAGCCGCGTGGACATTGAGGAAGAATCCAGCCGTTCGGACTTTTATTTATATGTGGATGAGTTTCAGAATTTTGCCACCGAATCTTTTGCCAACATTTTGTCGGAGGCCCGTAAATACAGGCTTTGCCTCGTGCTTGCGCACCAATACATGGCTCAGCTGGCCGAGGAAGTGCGCGACGCCGTGGTGGGCAACGTCGGCACGATGCTTACATTCAGGGTGGGCGCCGAAGACGCGGAATTTTTGGAGAAAGAATTTTCTCCGGCTTTTCTCGCCACGGATATAGTAAACCTCGGATTTTCGCAGGTTTATATGAAATTGATGATAGACGGCGTGGCTTCCTACCCGTTTTCCGCCACTACTCTTCCGCCTATAAAAGTGCCGCATGAGTCGTTTAAGAAGGAAATCATAGATTTGTCTCGCGCTCAGTTCGGCACGCCGAAAGAGAAAGTCGAAGATGTCATAAAGGAATGGTCCGTAGGTATTGCGGGGGATGCTAGCATATCCGAAAGAAAATCTTTTGGTGGCGCAATAGCGAATCCGGCATCTATCGCTTCGACAATTCATTCTAACCCCGGTAGTTTTGCGCCGCGGCAAGAAATCCCTCAAGTAAAAATGTACGACGCGGTTTGCGTAGTTTGCAACAAAAAAATACAGGTTCCTTTTTTGCTTTTCTTGAATAGGCCGGTTTTCTGTAAAGATCATATTGGGCTGGCCGGACAATATAAGGCCCGCCTGCCAATTGGCGGGCAGGTTCAAAATCCCGTACGTCCGCCAACTCCAGCGCCCCCGCCTCCTGCGCCGCCAGTGCCCGCACCTATGCGTCCGGCCGCTCCTCGTCCGACGGAAGGCGAGTTTGTTGCCCGCCCAAGAACAGAGCGTCAAGTATCATTAAGAGATTTAGACTCAAACCGGCAATTCCAGCGCCCACGACCTGCCCGACCGGCAGGCGGGTTCGAACAGCCTTTCAAAAAAAATGAGAATCTGCAGGCTTTGCGCGAGGCTTTGAAAAAATCTCAAGTATCTGCCCGAGAAGAAAAACCGGCTCCGCCTTCTTTACCGACGCCAACAGCACAGTCAGGAACGCTTCGTCCCGGCGAAAAACTCGAGCTCTAGCCCAAAATTAATTGGCATGTTAAATTTGCGACAGATATAGGTGCAGCAATGACGCCATTGGAATTGAAAGAAGAGGTCAGAAAGCGCGTTGCCGAGGCAAGACGCAAGAAGATCTGGCATAAGGCCAGGCATATCGCAGAAAAATTCGGCCAGGTAAGCACGCGCGCGTATATGGATCATACTTTGCGAGATTATGTATTGAAACTCGGCGAGATGGAAATTCATAAATTTACGCAGCTTTTCGGTGGCAATTACCTAAAAATATTTATTTGTAATGAGATTGTGTTTGATGCTGCTGTGGTCGAGTGCAACCGAACGAAAATAAGCCAAGATTTTTTGATGCCGCTTCCTAAGAAGCTCGGGCTGGCACTCAAAGCAGTGCATATTAAGGCATATATTCCCGGCGAGTGGGAGAGTTGGCTCTATGATAAGAAAGTGGATCTGTATCTTAGCGCAAAAAAAGCCGAAGCGCGAAAATTGGAAGAGGATAAGATATTAGAAGAAATCGACCGCAAGCTAAAGGATTCAGAGCTCGAGCTCGCTAAACTATTCGGCATCACAACCTGATGCCGATTTATTTTTTTCCACGCTGGACAAAAATTGTTCGACGTGCTGTGGAACAACAGAAAAAGTAATTATGCAAAAAGCGGCTAACCCCGCTTTTATTTTTTCTCCATGCGTTCGGTGTATTCACCGGAAGAAGTGTTTACGCGGATTGTGTCGCCTTCATTGATGAACATGGGAACCTGGATGTTGAGTCCGTTTTCCAAAACTACAGTTTTTGAACCGCCGGTGGCCGTATCGCCTTTGTATGAAGGAGGCGCTTCAACGACTTTATAATCGATTTTTACCGGAAGTTCTATATTTATTATTTTGTCGTCGAATTTATAAGCTATGCATTCGATGTTCGGTTTCAGATACGGAGCCTGGTCGGTGATCTGTTCTTCTTTGAATGAAAAACGATTTTTGGGATTTCCTTTTTCGGCAAACCAGAATTCGTTTTTGTTTTCATAAAGAAAGATTATTGGCATTTTGTCTATTTCGGCTTCCTGAAAAGCGTCGCTTTGCTGGAGGCCGTATTCTCCGACTTTGCCGGTGATCAGATTTTTTGCCTTTATGCGCGAAGTAGGCCTGCGCTGCTGCATGCGCAAAAAAGTGTATTCCAAAACGATGTAGGGCTCGCCCTCCATCACAAATAAGACTCCTTTGGTTACGTCGGTATATGACAACATAACGAAAACAGTGTATCATTAAGAATAATAATTTTCAAGGCCAGTTTTGTTCTCGCAGCGGGTTATGCAGCAGCATCCCCGAGCGAGCAGAAGCGAGGCGAGGAAAGCGAGAGAATAAAACTGGACGTGTAAATTATGTCAAATTATAAACTCACAGTAGGTTTAGAGGTTCACGCGGAGCTTCGGACAAAGACGAAGATGTTTTGTTCGTGCAAAAATGATCCTGATGAAAAGCATCCGAATATTAATATTTGCCCCGTCTGCATGGGGCACCCAGGCACGCTTCCGGCGGCAAACGAAGAGGCGATAAGGCAGGTTCAGAGAGTAGGTTTGGCGCTTGGAAGCGATATCCGTAAATCTTCCCATTTTGACCGTAAAAATTATTTTTATCCCGACATTCCGAAGGGTTATCAGATATCACAATACAAAGATCCTTTGGTTTTGGGAGGAACACTGCGCGGCGTGCGGATAACGCGGGTGCATCTGGAGGAAGATACGGCGAGGTCGCAGCATATAGGCGGCTCCGACGGTAAATCGGAGCGAGCTTCGCTCGTAGATTTTAACCGCGCGGGGGTCCCTTTGATGGAGCTTGTGACGGAGCCGGACATTACATCGGCCAAACAGGCGCGGGAATTCGCTCAGGAATTGCAGTTAGTTTTTCAATATTTGGGAGCTTCGGAGGCAAATATGGAAAAAGGGGAGATGAGGTGCGAGGCGAATATTTCTGTTGCTAAAGCGACCGGGGCGCCAAATGGCGGCCTGGTCGCTAAAATTCTAGGAACCAAAGTAGAAGTAAAAAATCTCAATTCGTTCCGTTCGGTTGAGGGCGCGATAGAATTCGAATTCGAGCGTCAGGTAAAATTATTAGAAGACGGAGGCAAGGTTGTGCAGGAGACGAGAGGGTGGGATGAAAATAAAGAAATAACTTTTTCTCAGCGCTCAAAAGAATCCGCGCACGATTATCGCTATTTTCCCGAGCCCGACCTTCCTCCGATGGAATTTTCGGAAGAATATATTGAGGGGCTTCGGGCCACGATCCCGGAGCTGCCGGCACAAAAAAGAAAGCGGATAGCGGAAGAATACAAGCTGGAGCAGATTGCCGTGGATATTTTAATAAGAGACCGCGCGCTGGCGGCATTTTGGGAGAAGATGGCTTCGGAGTTGAAAGAATGGCTTTCCGGTAAAACACCCGGTGTTGAATCTTTAGAAACACCGGGTGTTGAGGAGGAAAGCTACAAACTCGCTGCAAATTACTTTACTTCAGACCTTCTTGGACTTATGAAAGAAAAAGAAATACCAGCTTCCGAACTTTTGGTTGAGCCAGAAAATTTTGCTGAACTTGTAAAAATGATACAGAAAAAAGAAATTACTTCGCGGGTAGCAAAAGATGTTTTGAGGCATATGGTGGAGGTTGGCGGCGATCCATCTTCCATTGTGGAGTCAAAGGGATTGAAGCAGATGAGCGACACGTCCGGCCTTGATGCTATAGCCAAGAAAATTATTGATGCCAATCCAAATGCCGTGGCCGACTATAAAAAAGGCAAAACCCAGGCTCTCCAATTTTTGGTCGGGCAGGTCATGAAAGAAACCAAGGGTGCGGCGAATCCCGAAACCATCCGCTCTATATTGACAAAATTGATATAATTTATTATTCTTACTCTTGAAAATTGTTCATTTAAAGGAGATTTTGATATGGAAAAAGAAGGTGTGGCATTGACGCCTGTACTGGAAGATTGCCCCCGTTGCCGGGGCAAAGGCGATCTGTATTTTCGCAATAAATTGCGCAAGCTATGCGCGTTATGCGAAGGAGCCAAGAAGGTATTGGCTGAAGTAGCCCGAATCTACGTTATCGCTACTAACGGAATTTAATACTTCCGATTTTTTTATAAGAGGAGATCCACCGGATTTCCTCGTTTTTTTTGAACCAAGTCATCTGACGCTTGGCGTAGTGCCGGATTGCCAGTTCCAGCTGTTGGATGAATTTTTCTTTTGTCAGATGTTTCTGCAGATAAAGCCCGGCATAGCGGTACTCAAGACCGAGTTCATTTAATCTTTTCCAGGACAATCCATTTTTATGGAGTTTTTTTGTTTCTTGAATGATGCCCCGAAGCCTCTTTTGCAGGCGGACATGAATTCGCTTTTTTAATTCTTCCGGAGGGCGTTTTATGCCGAGCCATGTCAGCGTCGCCGTGTTAATTTTGTTTTCCTCACTCGACCCGGCGGTCTCGCTCAGGGTTTCGCGCTGCGCTCTCTCGCTTCGCTCGAACCGGCCCGCTCCGCGCTCAAAACCCGCAAAATCAACACGCCGGCGCTCGGAGACCGGCGCTGGCCGGGCGAGAATGAGTTCAGAAACTGCATCGGCTTCTCCAATAGCTACTTCAATTGCGCGTATCAGGCGCACCGGATTTTTTTGTTCCACGGTTTTTGCGCGCTCCGGGTCGAGTTTCTTCAGTGTTGCATTGAGTTTCGCAAGCGAATAACGTGAAAGTTTGCGGCGAAGCGCGTGATTGGGCGGTATTCCGCCCAATTTTACGCGCCCAAGCGCCGCGTCAATATAAAAACCGGTGCCTCCTACGATGATAGGAGTTTTTCCACGGCTTTGAATGTCTTTAATCGCGCGCTCCGCGCAATTTTTAAAATCGAGAGCCGTAAAAACTTTTTTCGGGTCGGCAATATCTATGCAGTGATGGCGTATACCCCGCATTTCTTTCTTTGTGATTTTGCCGGAGCCGATATCAAGTCCACGATAAACTTGTCTGGAATCCGCGGAAATTATTTCTCCGTTCAATTTCTTCGCCAATTTAACTCCCAATTCAGATTTTCCTGAGGCATTGGGTCCAACGATCACAATGATCTTTTGAGTTTTCGTTTGAAGGGTTGACAATTTCATAGAAATAATGCTAGCATAAATTCCAGAATAATTCCATTTCTAGGAGGTAAAATGGCGGGAACATTTTTGATTAATGAACGGATTGATGAAAATATAGAAAAATGCGCCGCTTTGATAAAAAAGACCTAGTTACAAGGGCGCAGGAGCTTTTCGGGCAAAAATTCGAAAAATTTCCTGAAATTGATTTTGAGAAAGAGGGGGATGGCTGTTTTACGCGTGTAAGGCGAAAAGCTATTCTGGTCGGTCGTATGAGCGACGAAGTGCCGTATGGTCAGCTGATAAGCGATTACGACATTCGGGCTGTATGGTGGTCGGATGTATGCATCAAGCTCTATGTCATGCCGCATGGGCTTTTTTTTCACGAATTCTGCGATACCGCGTACTTTGCCGAGGGTACTGAGGCTCCGCCGGAAGTTTACATCAGATTCGCAAAAGCTGCGGTTGTCGCCTTTGAAATTGCGGCACAGAGATCCTGAGGCCATATTAGGAAATAAACACAAAAACCCCGGATTAATTTTCGGGGTTTTCTTTTTTATTCTCATCAGTATTTGCGGATGATAGTTCTTTTTCGCGCCTTGCTTTTTCCGCGCGTATTTTCATTTTTTTTCTGACGACCACCTGATATTTTTGCCTCCGGATTTCTACCGAACGGGGGACTCTCGAGATTTTTTCATCTTTCTTTGCTTTATTTTCGCGCCAAATCTCTATTTGTTCTTTGAGATCTTCTTCCGGGGTTTTTCCGGTTTTCTGGAGATTGGGTTTATCGTTGAATGTAACCAGAAATACTCCGCTCGGCCGTTCTCGCGCGATTGCCATAATGCAATTGTTGAACGGTTCCCATTCGAGCCTTGCTGCTTTTTCAAAATCTTTCTGACGGCATTCGGTCGTATCTCGCCGTTTTATCCATACTTTTTGTCCCGGTTTAAGCTCGACCCCGAAGTGCTTCAAAACTTCCTCTACCGTGAGGAAATATCTGCTGCCGCGGAATTTTATTTCGTCGAATTGAGTCCTGTTTTCAACCAGTTCAATCAAAGTGACTCTGATACCGTTGGAGGGCGTCATTTGCGTCATATTGGCGCTTTGAATCTAATGTTACTTTAGCGCGATCTTGAGGAATTCTTCAATAGACATCATAAATATGCCTCAATATCTGATGCTATGCAGCAAAAAAGCGTTGAATTCTTCAAGGGTCACACAACTAAGATGACGAGGTTCTTTACTTTTTAATAAACAAATGCTACAGTCTTTTCTGGAGGAAAAAGAGATGATAAATGAAAATAGCAAAACAGTGAATTGGCCGACCCCGATACCGACGAATTGGCCGACCCCAATACCGGCGCCATCGCCAGGTATTGACGCGCGCCTAATTAGAGAATCAAAGAATAAAGTGATGAAAAGGGCCAGAGAAGTCTTTGGCGAAAATTTTGAGAATTTTTATGTGATGCCTTTTACGGACAATAGAGACGGCACAAAGCAAATTGTACAGGCAAAAGGGATTAAAATTGCAAACAGGGCGGCAGACGGAGTAGTAGTTTCCATGTTCAGATGCAACTCGGTTTGCAGAAGTGAGGAAGGCGAGGACGTCCTTGTTTTTTGTCCGAGAGGCTTATTTTTTCACAAAAATATTTTCCACTCTGATGTTTGGGATAGTCATGCTCTGCCAACCTTACCATCACTTTACGACGTTAAAGAGGCTTCCGAATCTTATTTTGTTGAATTTGAGGTTTCTCTAATGGATGCTTTTGGTTGGTATGCAGCAAGGCTTGAAAAATGATAAAAATTCAACTCCTCATGAGTTAATTTTCACGGGGTGTTTTTTTTATCTTCATTTTTCTAATATAAAAAACTCTTCAAGAGTCATTACTCCGATGTTTCCTTTGCCGCGTTCACGCACGGCAATTTTTTTTGCTCCGGCTTCCTTTTCTCCGATGACAAAAATATAGGGGATCTTTTGCAATTCCGCTTCGCGGATCTTTTTGCCGATCGATTCATTTCTG
>CAZXFC010000031.1:0-14193 GCA_964640425.1 uncultured Candidatus Saccharibacteria bacterium
TAACTAAGGAATTATCATTGAATCCAGATCTTTGTGAAATTGCGTGAGATTACGGCAGCCGGTTTTGGTAACAAGCACCATATCTTCGATACGGATGCCGCCAACGGGTATGCCTTTTTTACTTAGTAAAAAGCTTGGCTCAATTCCATTTTGATAATAAAGCCCCGGCTCGACAGTTACAACATTCCCTTCCGACAAAAGCGAGCCTGAAGAATTGATCCTCGGCGGCTCGTGGATATCAAGCCCGACTCCATGTCCGACGCCGTGGATAAATCCTTCCATCGGGCGCGTTTTAATATTGGTACAATAACCTACGGCATCGAAATGTTTTAGAACGCCGTTATATATTTCTACCCCGCTTGCTCCATCGCGCACCCGATTTATCGCCCACTGTTGCGTAAACAGCACTTCTTCATACATATCTTCCAAAAGCTCCGAAGGTTCGCCTTTAATAATGGTCCGTGTCATATCTGCATAGAAATGCGTTTTCATCGAACACGGAAAAACATCCATGACAATGGGCTGATGCGCCAGTAATGGGCCGAAGCCAACGCAATGCGGGTCGGAAGCCTGGAGGCCGCAAGCGATTATCGTATCGATACCAAGAAAACCTTTCCTAAAAAGTTCATCGTCGATAATTTTTCTTAAGAGTTCGGATGTTACAGTGCGCTCTCCAAGTTCGTGGTGCACGGCAATTACCCTATCTCCGGAAATTTGGCATTCGCGTAAAAACTCAACCGCTTTCCCGACCGCATTCTCAACCGCCCTTTGCGCTTTTTCTATCTCGGCCACTTCCCAATCGGTTTTAATGGCACGTTTCGGATAAAACGGCGGCGGAGCCGCAACAACTTTAAACGATTTCGCAAGCTTATCTTTTATGCCGCAAGGAAATGTATCCGGCAAAATGACATTTTTGACGCCATGCTTCTTAAGAAAGTTTGTCAGATATCCCCTGCTTTTGCTTTCGTAGTCATAAATATTCACCACTTCTATTTCCGGCTTGCATTCTTTCGCCGCCCTTTCAAGCTCCAAAGAACCAACCAAAAGAAATGATTTTCCATCCGGTATTTCCACCAACACAAACGGATCCGGCGCTTTGAACCCCGTCCTCCACAATATGTCAGCTGAAAAATGCGGAGGCCCCAAATCGGTTGCCCCCCATAACACCAAAGCGGTTTTTTTGACGGCAATTTCCTTTTTCAAATGAAACTCCTTTCAAAATCAAATCTAAAAAAAAGATAACACTTAAAAATAAGCTAAGCAACCAAACAAACCTTTATTAGTTTTGTTTGGCGAGCGCAGACTTAATGATATGATCCAAAAGTTTTGGAAAAGAAATTCCGGAAGCGGCGGCGGCTTTGGGGAGAAGCGACCCTGCGGTAAGGCCGGGAATCGTATTTATTTCCAGAGTGTAGATTTTTCCGCTTTCTTTGTTCCATATCATATCCGTCCGCGAAAATCCGGCGCAGCCCAACAAAATATGCGCTTTGACCGCGATGTCCTGAGCTTCTTTTATTATTTCCGGGGGGACCCGCGCCGGAGTTATTTCTTCAGACCCGCTTTCTTTATATTTGGATTCATAGTCGAAAAATTCGCCCATTTTCGGAATTATTTCCGTCGGCAAAAGCGGCGTCAAATTACTTTTGCCGTCATCCAGGACTCCGCAAGTAATCTCGACACCGGAAACAAATTCCTGAGCAATGATATTTTGCGAAACAGAGGCCGCTTTTTTTATCGCGAGTGGAAGTTCACCAGCGCGTCTGACAATACTTACGCCGACGCTGGAGCCGCGGTCGGCGGGCTTGATGACCACGGGAAAAGAAATTTTTGATTTCAGGTCAATAGTTTCAGGGATGTTTAATCCTCCTCCTCTAAATATCATCTGCGAGCGCAATTTATCCATCCCCAGTGAGGAGGCTACCACGCCCGAACCGGTATAAGGAAGGCCTGCCAACTCCAGCAAACCCTGAACTTTGCCATCCTCTCCAAATTCCCCATGCATTGCGATAAAGACGATGTCCGTTTGCCCCGACGAATGCCGCGGAAACCAATCGCCAATCCTAGGAACCGTTTCCAAGGTGCTTTCATATTTTTTCGCGTCCAGGTGCTTTGCAACCATCTCCGCCGTCCGCAAAGATACCTCATGTTCCGACGACGGCCCCCCTGCCAATATCAATACTTTTATTTTTTTCTTTGCCATATTTACATGATACTAATTAATTCCGCAGAGCATAATCCCTCGGCAAAAATTTTTCAAACAAATAAACTTTTATAAAGTCATTCGCAAAAAGGGCGAAGAATAATGAGAATGCCGCTGCAAAAAGCGTAAGTCCTAAAGGTATCGGGGCAAGCCCAATTAAGCCGAATATAGAAATAGCCGCGCCGAGAATGATATTCCCGAGTACAATCGCAAAAAAAGTTTTGCTCGGGGCCGACTCCCAAAAATGTCCGCTTTCCCGCGCCGACAATATGAAAAAGGGAAGAAAAAACAAAAGTATTTCGAAACTAAATGTTTCAAGCATGCCTCCTCTGGTACCGAGGCCGTAATAATAAATTCCCAGAAACAGAAGCGCTATCGCCTCCAGAACCATTATGAAACCCATTGCGGCCGCAACTTTGGTAAGGGCTACGACATCCCAAACCGCGGGTTTCCTGGACCAGCGCGCGTTGTCCACGGAAAGCGCGATCTTCATAAAATCGTTCAAGAAAAGAATTATTATCATCGCTGTCGCGGAAATAATAAATTCACCAAGCGCAAAAAAGACGAATACGACAAAACATGTCTTCAAAACGGTCTCTGAAATTTTGTTCACTATCCATGCGTTCATTCTAGAAAATAGCATCCTTCCTTCTTTTATCGGATGCACAATTCCGTCCAGTCCTTCTTCGGTCAGCACGATGCTCGCGGAATTCTTGGCGACATCTGTTGCGTCGCGCACGGCTATCCCTACTTCAGCCTGCTTTAGCGCGGGCGCGTCGTTCACGCCGTCGCCGGTCATGCCGACAATATGCCCGAGTTTCTGAAGGTCTTCCACCAGCCTATATTTGTCTTCCGGATATATTTCGGCCAAAACATTTTCAATTCCGGTATCTTTTGCCACTTCTTCCGCAATAGGCGCCGAATCCCCTGTTAAGAGGCTTATATTAACGCCCAATGTTTTCAGGTCTTCTATCAATTGTTTTGAAGTTGCTCTCGGAGGATCATGAAGCACTGCGAGCCCGACCATTTTTGTCGAACCCCCCGCAACCTCCTGCAATGCGACCGCAAGAGTTCTGTAACCCTTCTTCCCGAATTCAAGTTCCTTGGCCAGGGCTTCTTTCTTGTCCGCTTCTCCCATTTCGCATTTCGACGACAAAACCTCAAAAGATCCTTTTAATACTTTGATTTCTTTCCCGTCCTTTTCTATCAAGGCTTCAGTATGCCGGTTGGCTGAACTGAACGGAATAAAACTTTTTTGAACGTAATCTTCCGCGGAAATTTCCATTTTCTGCGCAGCCTCAATAAACGCGTTGTCCAAAGGATCAATATTGGCCTCTTCTGAAGCTAATATTCCATAGAGTACAACATCTTTTTCTTTAAAACCACCGAGCGGAACGAGCGTGTAGATGGCCATTTTATTCTGCGTTATCGTGCCTGTCTTATCCGCGCAAAGAATGTCCATCTGCGCGGCATCGTCCAAAGCATTCAACCGCGTGACGAGTACTCCTCTTTTAACCAAGCGCATGGAGCCGACAGCCATGCTCACGGTAAACATAGCGGGAAGAGTTACCGGACCCGCGGAAAGAAGGAGCACAAGGATGAGCGGAAGGATTTCCAGCATATTCATACCTTTTCCGTAAGCCACCATCAACGCGGCCGCAAGAAGAAGCGTCACGGTAATAAGAAGCCATGTTGCAACCTGCCCGGTGAGATCTTCGATATGCATATGAGGCCTGGCAATGGCCACGAGCTGGGCAGTCCTGCCGTAGAATGTTTTTGAACCCGTTGCCTCTACAACGGCGAATGCTTCCCCGGTCCTGATCACTGAACCCGCAAAAGTCTTGTCGCCGGGCTTTCTAAGAACCGCAAGCGATTCACCCGTCAGCACCGACTGGTCCGCGGAAATTTCTCCTTTTTCCAAACTGACGTCTGCCGGCACAAAATCGCCGATGCGGAGGCGTATATAATCGCCCGGTACGAGTTCGCGGGCTTCCAATATACTCCACTTACCATCGCGCAAAACTCTGGCCTTCACCTGAAGCCTCGTTCCTAACGCGTCCACTGCGCCAGCGGCATTTTTTTCCTGATAGTATCCGATGACCGCGTTTAATAATAGCAGTACGAGAACTATATAAACTTCATTCATCTTCCCGAGTAAAAAGGAAAATAAAATGATGAGTTCCAGCATCCACGCGCCAACATCCCAGAACTTCTTTAAGAACATCAGAAGCCTCCGTTTCTTTTTCCGCGTGATCTCGTTCGGTCCGTATTGCTTGAAGCGGCTTCGCGCCTCTTCGGTGCTTAAACCCGGCCTATTGCTCTTTGGCATCATGTTTTGCCTGCGCCCGCTTGGTAAATTCCGTCTTCATTTCAAAAGCTTCTTCGGTATGATAATATTTTGCCAGAAAAAGCGCCGTCCAGTTACCGACCAGGAAACTATAATAAACCTTAAGCCAGCGCGAATTGCCGAAAAGCGGAACTTCATGTGCCCGAAACTCCCTCTCCAAATACATGTCTTTGACAACGTGCATGCGCTTGAGCACCCGCGGATCGTCATCCTCGTCCACCAAAAAAACAAAATCGAGTTTTTCGGACAAAGTCTTTGATTTCGGCGCGGCATCAAAACCGGTCAATTCACTGTGAAATGAATCAGGAAATTGGACGGCAAAAGCAGGGATCTTCGCTATCTCGTTAAATTTGGTTTTCCAGTTGAAAGCTATCGGAAAATTCTTGGCGGAAGCGCAGACAATCGGGATTCTGTCTTTTAACTGAACTCCGAGAATATCGCCTTCGGACTTTGCTTGCGCTACATTTATTTGGGTTGAAAGCGCGATAACTTCTTTAAGGGCCGCCCATTGCTTTGAACCCATTAATTTCATAAATGCTATCAGCGCTGGTCCCGAATATATTACCGCGTGCTCGTCGACATATGGCAAAGTAATAATAGGCACGCCTTTTTGCTGGGCAACGATAAGAAGCGGACCGCCTGACGTGACAACGGCAACCGGAAGATGCCTCTGCATAGCTTCGTTGAAATTATCAATAGACTCTTCCGTCTGTCCGGAATACGAGCATACGATTATCATCGTATTGGGACCAACGGTCGAAGGCAGGCCGTAATCGCGCCAAACCACCACGCTGGCTTCCAATCCGGATGTTCGCAGGATATCGCCGCCCAGGGCTGATGTGCCCACTCCGCATATAATGTAATGTTCATACTCTTTTAAGCGGTCCGCATTTTCAATGACGGGATCCCATTCAAATTGCTTCGGAAAAGCGGAAAAAACTTCGTCGTAATTCATGGATGTTCAAGCTAATTTATAATAATTCAATTATACCGCTATTTTTCAGTTACGATTATCCTTCCTTTCCACAGGCCGAGGAAATCAGCGATCGGAATAAATTTGTTTTTTCCCGTTCCGCGGCTTTTGGAATCCGGGTCATTCATATAAAAACCGGCGATCTCCCCGCCACTCTCTTCAAATCCGGTAAGAAGCGTTAAGTGTCCGCCATTTTCACTTTTTACCGACGCAATAACGGGTATGCCTCCGCGGATCTTTGCTGAAATAAATTTCAAAGCTTGTCTTTTTTCTTCGTCCTTCCATTCCTGTCTGAAAGATTTTTGGAAGCCGAATCCTTGCGCAAGACGAACCAAGCCATCGTGAATCCAGCCGACATTGGGTTTATATGCGCCCGAAGCAACGCCGCGCTTAATTAAATCATCGAGACTCATATCCCCTTCTTCGCTAAAGCTACGAAGGGCAAGCATCGCCATCTTAAGCGCGGCAACACCGCAAGCCCTCGGCTGCCAATCCGGGTCTTTAACATCAAGCCACTGGGAATAATATGGAACGTTAAGAAGAATTTTTTCGTCGTCAACCATCTCACAATAATAACCCATTTTGAAATACTTGACAAAATAACTACTTTAAGTGTATAATTATACTTGGAATTTAATACCAACCTTTAACAAAGGAGTTCTCATGGCAAAAATGACTATCGAAAAAGTCCGCCACCTAATGGATAAAATGGATTGGGACGCTCAGAACGAACACTGGGATGAATCCAGGTTAAAAAGCTTCGAGAGCACGTTTCAAAACAACATCCGAAAAGACAGCCTGCGAGGACAAAAGCTGAATATTGAGGTTTTCAAAATACATTTTCCAGACTTGCGAAATAGCAGCTATATTTGGGGAATGAACGGACAGATCATTGCTGCGGGTTCCATGAGCAACGCATTGGCAGTTCTTGATGAGGTCTCCGAAACATACCGCCAGGGAAACCCCGGACATATTTATCTGCACTTTCCCAAAAAAGTTTCAACCGTGAGTATGGCAAACGGCAACGGCCACAGCCGCATTCTGCCACTGACGTCAGTGGAAGTTGCCAATTTCAGCAAGGGACTTGCACACTTCAACGTTTTCAGCATCGCCAAAGAGGCTAGCGCAAGCTAGCCTCTTTTTTTATCATAAATATCTTACCTCAAATCCGCGCCGAACTGCTTTTTGGTTTCGCCGTAAATTTTGTTTTGTATCGCGTCCACCTCTTCCGATACCAGTGTGCGTTCGTTCGAACGATAGATTATTCTGTATGTATAGCTTAATTTACCGGCACCGAATTTTTCTGTATTTTCATATTTGTCCAAAAGCTCCACTTGCTCAACCAAGTCCCCTCCCAGATCGCGTATCAGGTCAAAATAATTGTTGGGAACAAAATCGTTTTTCACGATAAATGAAATATCGCGCGTGATGGACGGGTACTTTGAAACCTCTTTAAATTTATTTCCAAGTTTTAGCTGTTTCTTTACACGTGAATCTTCCGACCACAAAAGTCTGATATCCGGAAGTTCCATGCTTATTATGGCAAGACGCTCAAGCCCGAAGCCAAACGCCCAGCCGCCCCAAACCTTCGAATCCACGCCCAATTTCTCCAAGACCGAAGGTTGTGCTATTCCCGCGCCCAAAACCTCAACCCACCTCGCCTCGCCGGAGCCTTGCGAAGGCGGGTGACCGACCTCAATTTCCATTTCAATCGAATCATACGTGTATGGAAAATTATCATTGTTGAAACGATATTTAATATCCTGTCCGAAGACAGCTTTTGCGATGGAAGCCAAAACATTTTCCAGATCTTTCTTTACTGTCTTTTTTTGATCGTGCCTTGTTAAATAAAGCCCGTCTATCTGGTGAAAAACATTCATGTGGCGGCGGTCGATCTCGTCCTTGCGATAAACTTTGCCGTAAGAAAATACGCCGACCGGTTTTTTATCTTTTAATTTTTCTTTGACGCTCTCCGAAAGCAAATAATAATACCACATGACCGTAGTTTGTGTGCGGAGAATATATTCGTCATTCACATAATAAGTATCTGAACGCGAGCGCGTCGGGTGGTCTTTGGGAAAATCAAAAAGATCAAAGCTTTCTTTTGCCGGAACAATCTCGGGAATTTGAATAATGTCAAAATTCTCAAATTCAGGGATATTAACTACGCGCCCGATCAATTCATGGAGCGGACTCCCTTCCGTCCGTGACAAATCCGGCATCTCTAAAAATCGGAGCATCCTTTTTGCCTCGGCGTCTTCCCTCGCCAAAAGTCCTTCCTTCAAGCTCGCTTCTTCAGCCATGACAAATACTATATAGAAATTCGGAGAAAAATTCAAATATATCTTTTTATCACAATCAGGGGTTTTTTACGCGATATAAATTTTGTAAAATCTTCGGTTACAACGCTGCCGATTTCTTTGATCTTTTTCGTATCATAAATATCCTCGTACTTTCCGCTGATACGCCGGCGGTCGGCGTGAATAATTTTATTGGCTCCCAAATAAATCCCGACATGGCCGATGCCTTGCGGATATACTTTATTGTATCGGCCCAATTCACCTTTCATAAAAACCAGGTCGCCTTCTTTGATGTTTTTGAAGGCTATTTTTTTTCCTATCATCGCCTGCTCGATCGCCGTCCGCGGCAGCCTGATTCCAATCTGTATAAAAACGTATTGAGTAAAAAGTGAGCAATCAAAAAAACGCGGCGCGTCTCCCATTGTCGCTCCGTACTTGTAAGGCCTCCCCTCCAAGCTTTTCGATATCTCCTTCAATTTCAGTACTTTTGCGTCTCTGCTTTTCATTTGGCATTTATTGGTTGCGCGGTTCTTTGATCTTCACTCTTTTTTCAAATTCTTCCGTCACCGAAGCTTCCTCAAGCGTCCCATAATGCTGGGCAAGATAAAATACTGTCCAATTGGAAACCAGCAAATTCTGGAAGACTTTGTGCCAAAACGATTTCCCCGCCATCTTAACCTCAAAAGCGGCGATTTCGCGCTCCCGGTACATCGCCATTAAAACCCTCATGCGCTTCAAAATACGAGGATCGTCGGATTCGTCTTCCAGAAAAGCGTAGGTGAAATTTTCAGATATCTGCTGATTTGTAGGAACCGGATCTATGCCCGTCATGTCGTTGTGATTTAGTTCCGGAAACTGGCTTGCGAACGCGGGAAGTCTAGCCCTCTCGTTTAATTTTGCTTTCCAATTGTAAGCAAGCGGATAATTTTTGCGCGAAGCGCAGATTATGGGAATTTTATTGCGCAGATCATGAGCCAAAGTTTCGCCGTCCACCCTTGCCTCCTCCATATTCAGCGATTCCGGCAAAGCGGCAATTTCCTTGAGCGAGTCCCATTGACGCGAACCCATGAGCTTCATAAGCGCAATTATGGCGTATCCGCTCATCATGGAAGTGCCCGTATTCGGCAGTTGAACATACGGATCGCCATGCTGTTTCGCGGATATCAAAAGTTCGCCGCCGCTTGTGACTACGGCGACCGGCAATCGGTGCTGACGGGCTTCGTGGTACGAATCAATTGTCTCTTCGGTAGTGCCTGAATATGAACTTATTATAAATAAAGTATTCGGATCCGTTTCAGGCAAACCGTAATCGCGCCAAACCTTTATTTTATGGCCCATTCCCCCGGCGGAGAGCAAATCCGCGGCTCGGGCTGAGGCGCCGACTCCGCAAATTATGTATTTATCATATTCTTTCAGCCTATCCGCGTTCTCCACGACCGGTGCGAAAGCGAATTGCTGAAAATAATTTTTTATATTTTCCTCCATTTTTTTAACGCATTTTATTCGATTTGCTTCTTAAATTCCTCTACCATCGGGACGTGCTCGGGGTCCACGTGATAATGCCGGGCAAGCATGCATGAAGTCCAGTCCGCGACAAGCAGGCTCTGGAATATTTTAACAAGGGAATTCTGACCTTCAACAGCCAGCTCTTCCACTCCGAACTCGCTGTCTTTGAGCATTTTGGCGAGCACCCCCATTCTTTTATTCATTTTCAGGCCGTCGGCATCCGAGTCTTTCAGAAAAATAAAATGATATTTCTCCGAAAGCGGTTTGGTGCCGCTTCTCTTGTCAAAACCCGTCATTTCGTTGTGGTTCAATTCCGGAAAATAATTTGCGAACGCGGGAATTTTCGCCGTTTCATTGAATTTTATTTTCCAATTATAGGCAATGGGAAAGTTTTTATGAGAAGAATAAATTATTGGAACCTTACCTTCCAACTTTTGCTCCAGTTCGTCCGCAATTTTTTTCGCGCCCTCAACGTCCAATTTTTTTGCCAGCGTACTCGCGTCTTTCAGATGTTTTCCTTCAAGCATCAAACTTAGGAGCGCCATTACGGAAAATCCCGTAGCCATGCGCGGCTGAATTTCCGTATTGGGCATCAAAATATAAGGCAACCCGCGCTCTCGGGCAAGCTCCAGCAATTTTCCACCCGTCGTAATCGCCACAACCGGCAATTTTTCCCTGCAGGCGTTTTCGAACGCGTCAAGCGTCTCCTCCGTATTACCCGAATAAGAGCTTGCAACGACCAGCGTATTTTTGACGGTTCCCTCCTTCGTCAAGACTTCCTGAGGCAAAGCATAATCGCGATGAATATGAATCTCAACGTCAGTGAGGGCAATCCGCAAAAGATCCCCCGCCAAGGCGGAACCTCCCATTCCGCATATTAGAAATTTTTGATACTGAAGCATCCCCTTTCCGTTCTCGATAACCGGCCTCCATTCGAATTGCTTCGGAAAATTTTTGATGGCCTCTTCCATTGATTAATTATACAGTTTTTGCTTAACTTTAGCCAGATTGGAGGATATATGGAATATTTTATCTTGGGTGTGGGACCTGGCGGAATGGGAGAAGCGATCGCGGCAAGGCTTGTCCGCGAAGACAATTCACGCGTCATTATTACGGACAAAAACACGCAAGGCCTCGCGATGAGCGCGGTAAAACTGCATCAGATGCCGCATGGGAAAAATTCCGAAATAACCCAATTCAACCCGGGAGGAAAAGGGCTTGATGTCGTTAAAGACAATGATTATTTGCACGTGATGTTTAAAGGCAGCGATGTAGTGGTTAACGCGCTTCCTGCCTCTTTCAATGTCGGTATCGCCAAAGCCGTCATTCTTGCAAATCAACAGCTTGCCAAATATTCAAAGGCCAGGACAAATTATTTGGATCTTGGCGGGGTTCTCCGGATTACGGAGAAAATTCTTTCTTTTGAATTTAAAGAGCTCGCGATGGAGCTTGAATTTTCTTTGGTTCCGGAATCCGGTTTCCAGCCGGGGAACGGCTGCATCCACGTTGTTGATATGTATAATAAATTTTTTGACGAAGGCGCGCTTATGCCTTTGGAATCCGCCATTATTTATGTTGGCGGGCTTCCCAAGCTATCCCCGTATTACAAGCCTCTCTTCAACTTGAAAGGACTTGAGGAAATTTATTATCATCGGCCTCTCGTCATCTCGCGGGGCAAGCTCGTTAAGAAAAAAAAATTGCTGGCCGGCTACGAAGAATTCAGTTCCGGAAAGTTCGGTTTTTATTTTGGAGAAAAGGACGGGCTGCCGATGGAAGCGGCGGTAACCGGGGGGTTGGGAGCTCTGCCGTTTTATATGGTTGGCCTCGTAAAAAAACTCGAAGAGAAAACCTTGCGCTGGAAGGGGCATTTCGGCTTTGTCCAAAACATTCCCAAAAATAATTTTATTCCGGAAATGCGGAAGCATTATAAGCAAAACCCGGAATTAAAAGATGATTTTTGCTTGCTGCACATTGAAATGATCGGCGCGGGGAAAAACGGCGGGGAAAAAATAAAAGCCGAGAGAACGATCTACGTCGAGTCCGATCAAGACTGGAATTCGATGCAAAAGACCACCGGCTTTGCCGCCGCGGACATCGCGATACTCATCGCGGAAGGCAAAGCAAAACCCGGCGCATATCCGCCCGAGAGAGCGCTCGACGCCGAAGCAGCTTTGAATAAAATCAACAAGGATCTCCCGGTAATCCAGGAATACATAACCCCTCTCGAATGAGGGGTTTTTTGTCGGATAAATTAAGTGATAATATTTAATTATGAAATCCGCGCTTTTAGTTATCGACTGTCAAAACGATTTTATAAAAAACTCGTCTCCGTATCAATGCGGAATGCTGGACGACGGCCTAATTTCCAATATTGCGGACCTAATCAAATTCTGCAGGAAAAATCGAATTCCGGTCGTATACACCCAGCACGGCATTAAATCGGATAAATCCAACGCCGAATTCGGCGAGCCGATAAATGTAAGGGCGTGTATTATCGGCACGCGCGGCTGGGAAATTATTGACAGCTTAAAACCGGCAAACAGCGAGCCTGTCGTCCAAAAAGACAAATATGACGCGTTTTACGGCACCGATCTTCAAGCGGCGCTCCAAAAATTGGATGCGGAACAATTGATCATTTGCGGAGTGCTGACCAATAACTGCGTACGAGCCACGGCTGAAGGCGCGCATTACCGCAATTACAAAATTACTTTGATTGAAGACTGCTGCGGAGGAACAAGTTATGTTGCGAAAATTACAGACCGGAAAATTCATGACATCACATTGAAAGATCTATGCGAAAGAATGTATGAGACCAAAACAGCCACGCTTTCAAAATTTAAATCTTTTTTTGGGCGCTAGTTCCTTTTCAATTTAGGTTAAAATTGATACGGCTCTATGGGACGATATTGGAACTTATTTGATAAAAGAAAAAGCTCAGGGGATGGCTCCCTAAACACGAAACTCAATTGATTTATAAATAGCATGCGGCCTCTCATAATAAAGTGCCCAGTCTAAAGCCCCGTAAGAAAAATGCCACCACTCACTAGGAAAATTATAAAATTCATGATCATCCATGTATTTAAAAAGAAGTTTTCTATTGGACAAAACATTTTCTGGAAATTCTGAGTAGTGAGAATACGCTTTTTCCGAAAAGTGATCAATTGATGTTCCCATGTCTAACTCCTTTTTTGTCTTAAAATCAATAATCGTTAAATCTACCGCTCCTCCTGTTGTGTGGTAAGCGTATTCCGGTTTTGCGGTAAATTTGATTGAGAAGTTTTCCAATGCTTCCCCCGATAGTTCGGGGTGTTCTCGCTTATCTTTTTCGAGTCTCCAATTCCAATAACTTTCTTGAACTTCAATTGGGCGATACCCGTCCGTTATTTTTAAACCAAGACCTTGGTCGCGCAATTTCTTTTGGATTAAACCCAGTTTTTTAGCTACTGATTCTCTAGCAAAGATAGTATTTCCTGTATATGGAATATTATCCTTTTGTATTTCCAGCAAAATTGAAGAATCTATATTTTTGATGTCCACAAGTCTCTCCCCGTTATCTTCAACGGGAACTTTTTTTAGCTGGCCTAGGGTATAAAAATTTTTTTCTAATTCGGCTACGTCCATAAAATTTATTCCGTATCGTAGGAAGTTTTGAGTTTTTGTTCCTTCTCAAATCTTTCTAATGCTAGTTGAATTAGTCGGTCAATAAGTTCTGTATATGAAATTCCTAAGGCGAATCTACAAAGAAAATCCTGTCTTGTTCAATGTCCCTACTTTTGCCCAAAGTGTTTGCTGATTTGTTCGACTTCTTCATCAGATAGCTTTGAGCCCGGCTTGGCGAGAAGCGCCCAATCTTTGGCGCGAGTTTTGATAGCAGCTATAACATCTTTCTTGCCACTGTCGTAATCCGCGTAATTATCAGAATGTTTTGAATAGAGTTCTCGTTTCCTTGTAATATATAGGTCGCGGTCTTTCTTATTGTCTTGGAGGTAATCCCTGAAGTTTTTATATTCAGCGATTTTAGGATTTCCTTCTTGAAACGTATGTACGCTGACAAGTCGCTTTCCATCTGAAGAGTCCTCGGTCATGTACTCGTCATCTTCCGCGACATAACCACGACCTTTCGGAACAAATCCTGCTTTTACAAAAGTGTCATGCTGATCTTTTACAGCATCAAGATTCTTAACCACCGCAAGTACATCTACTTGTGGCTTTGCTACCATTCCAACTATTGAAGTGCTTCCGATATGATCTATTTCTACAAGATTATCTCCGAAGATGGGTTTGAGTTTATTTGCCGCATCTAAAAAGCGCTGTTTCCACGCAGGGTCATATTCTTGAAGTTCAAATAGACGATGTGGCTTCATAAGTTCAAATCCCTTCGCTGACTTCGCTAAAGCTATGTCAAGTCGAAGAGGGTTATTACATTTTATCACTTTTTAGTTTTTAAATGCAGCCAAAATGTTTATTTATAAACGCTCTGCCTGACCCTGACTTTAAATATTTTTCAAATTCAGAAGCCTTATATTTATTTTCAATTGTGAAATAAAATTCCAAATTTACAGGTAAACGGTTTACCGTTGCCGGAACGTATCCCTTTTTGTGTCTTTCCAGGCGGTCTTCAATATTGTCGGTACAACCTATATAAAAACCGTCTTTGCACCTCAAACTGTATACGTAATATATATTTCTTTTGTCGCCTTCGCAAACCTTCAAGCTGGCTTTGCCACGCCGAAGGTTCGCTACTGCGAACCGAAGGCGGTGGCGATGGGATTTGGTCACGGATATTTTTCTGCTGAAAAATTCCGCTACCCACGCTCGGCGCTCTTCGCGCCTCCGCGCTTCAAATCCCTTTCAAATCACAATAAAA
>CAZXFC010000032.1:0-13863 GCA_964640425.1 uncultured Candidatus Saccharibacteria bacterium
AAAACGAAAAAAAGCTGCAAAAGCGCGCCCATGGCCAGAAAATATTTCTGCATTTTTAATGATACGTCTATATCCAAATCCCGCATCGAATTCCGGATTTTAGAAAGATTAATTTTTTCGCGCTGTTCTTGTGCGAAACCTTGGACCGTCTGCACGTTGATCAAAGATTGGCAAAATAAACCGTTCGCTTTTTCTTTCTCAGTTTCCCATTTTTCCCAAATGGGAGTAAAGCGCTCGTAGCTCTTTAAATTGATCAATAAAGCCGGTATCAATGGAAGCAGAAAAAGCAACCCCAATTTCCAGTCCATCGAAAGAATAAAGATAACATTTAGCACCAGGTACAACAGCGACGGCACAAGGCCCCAAAACAAATTTGCCAATATATCAACGAGTTTTTCGCAACCCTTATTTATTTTGGCGATCTTCTTGCCGGTATTTTCACGTTCATGGTAGCCTAGCGACAGATCAAGCAGTTTTTGCTGGGCCATAACGGGCCACCAATTTTCCAGCCTGATGATGCATCTTAAAAAAATTGGTTCTTGTATGAAGCGAGTTATCATTAATGACGCAATGCGTACAAAAAACATCCCGAAGACAAACCAAAGCACTTTATTGTTTATGCTGTTTTTAGCAAGTATTTCCGGAAGTTCATCAAAGATAAGTTTCAGGAAAAACGGGAAAGTGAGGTTTAGTAACTGAACCAATACCATAACCAGAAACACCTTTGCAATTCGGGGTTTTTCTTCCCCTAAAAGTTCCCATAGCGTTTTCATTCCGCGCACGAAATAAGATAAAGTCCTGTCTTTTACTTCCACAACTTCATCCCAATCAGACATAGTGCCTCCTTATTTAATTTTCAACGAACCAAAAACTCGGCTTTCGCGCCGAGTTCATTGCCGTTTGCTTATGGAACGGAAATCAACCCGACGAAATAACTATGTCGGTAAGACTGAATCTATAAATGTTATTCATGAAAATCATGATGTTGAGAGTCTAGCACTTAGGCAATTCTTTGTCAACCTAACCTAAGGTACATAAAAAAACCGCCCACGATGTTATCTGGGCGGGTAAGGGAAAATTTTATCGAGATATTTTTCGATCTGTGCCTCGTAGCGGGTCTCGCATCGCCCGCATTTGTCTTTGTGTTTTGTTTTGTCAGAGCTTGTTTTCCCGAAGGTTCGCAGATCGTAATAATCAAGCGGGGTCAGGCAATCAGGCCCGGCAGGCGCACTATTTTCCAGATACATTTTTCTGTGGGCTTCCAACCAGTCGTGACATGTCGCGCAGACGTTGAGGTGTGTCAGTCTATCCGGTTGAGGCAAAGTATATGTCTTTACACTTATGCCTTTTTTAAATGCTTCACGCTTAGCTCGGACCCTCCCGTTCTCCACTGCCAGCTCATAGGTTTTTTCAAAATCCGGCGGTTTGGGTATGTATCCCATCCCCGTTCTTAACTTGGCTTCTTGCCACTGGTTAAGCACGTTTACGGGCGGATTTTCAACGGTTTTTTCTGATGTGCCAAAGAAAATAAAATTCAGCAATTTTTTTAGATATTGCATCCGACCTCCTTAAAGATTTCCCCATAAACTCTAGCAGAAACCAAGTCAATTGTCAATCTATTATTTTGCGGTCAAGATATTAATATAAGCAGATATGGCAAAAGAAAAAAAAGAAGAGAAAATTAAACCTACGCGGCCGACGGCCGGGGAATCCAAGGATAGCAAATGGCACGACGTTGATATTGCTGTCAAAGATTTGCAGGCGCGTTTTGGCGAGGGCATTTTAATGAAAATGGGCGATATGCCGAAAGTGAACGTGGACGTTATACCCACAGGAGCGCTTTCGCTTGATATGGCTTTGGGAGTCGGCGGGATGCCGAGAGGCAGGATAATCGAAATCTATGGTCCGGAATCATCCGGCAAAACAACCTTGGCGCTCCATGTAGTTGCCGAGGCGCAGGCAAAAGGCGGCATTTGCGGTTTCGTGGACGCCGAGCATGCGCTTGACCCGGAATACGCAAAACGGATTGGCGTAAAAATCGACGATCTTTTAATATCCCAGCCGGATACCGGCGAGCAAGCTTTGGAAATTATCGAATCGCTGGTGCGTTCGGGTAAAGTAGACGTGCTGGTAGTCGATTCTGTTGCCGCGCTTGTACCCAAGGCGGAAATCGAAGGCGATATGGGCCAGCAGCATATGGGGCTCCAGGCAAGGTTAATGTCGCAGGCATTGAGGAAACTCACCGCAATCGTCGCAAAGTCGAACACCATCGTAATATTTTTGAACCAAATAAGGATGAAAATAGGAATAATGTTCGGCAACCCCGAGACGACTCCGGGAGGAAACGCGCTAAAATTTTATTCTTCCGTGCGGATAGACTTGAGGAAGCTTGCTCAGATCAAAAAAGGAGAGGATATAATAGGCAACCGCGTCAAAGCAAAAATTGTAAAAAATAAAGTCGCGCCGCCTTTCAAAGTGGCCGAGTTTGATATTTTGTACAACGAAGGTATTTCTTACGAAGGCGATTTGCTTGGGCTCGGTGAGAAATACGAAGTTATTAAAAAAGCAGGCGCATCTTATTCTTTCGGCGATGTTTCTTTGGGCCGCGGCTACGATGCCTCCCGCGCGTTTCTCCGTGAAAACAAAAAAATAGCCAACGATTTAGTTAGGGCAATCAAAGACGCTGAGAAAAACAGGGAATCAAAATAAATGGATCTGGGTTTAAAAGATAAAGTGGTTTTGGTGACCGGCGGAGCCGGGGGCAGCCGGAAGACATAAATTTAGAATAAATAAAAAAAGCCAGATTACCAATGGTAATGGGCTCGAATATATACTGCGTCCTCTTCCATATATTTTTTCAATAGAATCGCTATTTCTTCACATTTCCGCATCAAAGCACTATCAAATCCGGCCATGATCTTTTTTCTTTTCTCGACAAAAGGAACCGTTAAAGAGAAAGTGGATGTACTTGGGCGATCCCAGCATCTTATCCATGTATCCAAAAAACTTAAATACCAGCTTTCTCCATGCGAGCTCCGCCAATGTTGTTTTAACCCAATCATCAACGCATTTCCAATTTCAGGAGTTAGCTTCTCTGAAATTTTTTCGGCGTTTTCCTCAAGTAATTTATTGGATTTAATTTCCCAGCGTTTCCTGAAGAAATCATGGCGAAGTCCAAGCGGTTTTTCCTTGCCGGTGGCATATTCCAACAATGCGTTTACAAAATCGCAATATAAAACATCAGAAATATTTGGGATTGCGTTTTTGCCGTAATCTGAGGCTAAGCATAATATTACACCAAAAAAGTCCATGAAAAGCCTATCAAGTTGGCGCCTGCGCGTTTCCGGCATTCTTTCTTTTTCCATATTTTCTCCTTACTTCAAAATATCTGTGTAAACCTTAGCATTTCTAATTAAAAAATAAAAGCCCCGGATTTTTGGTCCGGGCTATCAAGGAGAAGGCAAAGGAAATTGTTTAATCTTTATTCGGATCTTTTTCCCAAGGAAAAACTATCCAGTCGGCATCATTTTTATGGAGCCATATTTTTGGCTCAATTTTACTGCGAGTTCTGTAAAAAAGCGTCACGATGACGACTTCTCTGTCCTTATACGGCGATAAAGTTGCGCCGGTGTCCGCTATATCGTCAACTACCAGTGTGTTTTTAGTAACGCCGCCCAATAGCATGGGCAAGTTAAGTTCGTGCGATAATTTGACCGCAAGCGGCAGACCACCTCGAGGAATGCCGTAAATACCTTCAAAACCTTTACGGCTTTTTTCAAGTTTTTTTATCATTCGGGCCAGATTTTGCACATCATTCTCAAACGCGATCCAATTATAATAAAAATATGTTTTAGATTCCATAAAAACCCGCAATCTATTGCGAGTTTAGCATTTATAAATATTTAGGCAAGATTTGAGCAAAGAAACTAAGAGCTTTTTTGCGGGTTTTGTCAGCAGGCAACCCTGCCTGCCGGCAGGCCTAAGCGAGCAGCGGCGAGGCGAGGAAAGCAAAAAGGCTGCTTAGTTTCGTTGCTAACGGGTTGTGAATGGCACAAGCGCCAGATAGCGGGCGCGTTTGATGGCTTCCGAGAGTTTACGCTGATGCAAGGAGCAGACTCCGGTGCGGCGTTTCCTCGTCATCATGCCTTGCGGAGTCATGAATTTTTTGAGCATTGCCGAATCCTTAAAGTCCACGACTTTAATATTGGCTGCGCAAAAGTAACATTGTTTTGACTGTATCATGAATTAAAAAGGTATATCTTCGGGTTTAATATCGTCCTCCGGATACTCGACAGTTGCTAATTCTTCCGGCGGAGCTTCCTGTCTCGGGTTTACGGCGTCCGGCGTACGGCCAGCCCCGCCGGCTGGCGGACGCGGGCCCATCTGCATGCCTTCGGCGATTATTTCCGTCTTATAATTCTTTTTACCGTCTTGTCCTTCCCATGTTCTTGTCTGAATCCTTCCTTCAATCATTACCATTCCTCCTTTTTGTAAATATTGTTTGGCGATTTCAGCAAGCCTTCCGAACATGACGATATTGTGGAACTCAGCCTGTTTTTGTTGGGAGCCGTCTTTGCCTTTCCACGCGCGGTTTGTTGCGACGCTAAAATTTACTACCGGCTGTCCCGAAGGAAGAGTGCGCATCTCCGGATCGCGGGTCAAATTGCCTATTAAAAATACTTTATTTAAATTCATCCCGTTTAGAAAATTAACCAAATAACGCCCGTTTCGACAAAAACAGGTTTGTAAAATAAAACATTTTTTAGTAACTTCACATTTTTAGTAGATTTTCTAACGGGATTCATATTTTATTTGCCTAATATTTCTTCTAATTTTTTGTCTATCTCGGCTATATCCGCGGCCGGTTCCAAAATCGCGGGCTCTATTTTGAGCGTTTTTTCGGGTTTGGCTGTCGGCGCGGCAAATGAAGGTTTTAAAACTTGAGTGCGTATCGTGCGCGGAGGCTGGCGTTTTGTGTGCACCAAAATGTGCCGCAAAACTTCTTTGGAATTTTTGAGTTTATCCTGTACTTCGGATATTTTCTCCCCCGCAAGAAGAAAGCGGAAAGAGCCCAGGTGCGCTTCCCTCATTTTCTTTATCGGGTAGGCCAGGCGTCTTTTGAATATCTCGCCTTCCTGATCAATAAAGCCGCCCAGGCTTTGCACCAGGTTTTTTAAAGTTTGCTGGAAGTTCTGCGCCTCCTCAACGGAATAAGCAGGACTTACAAGATACGCTACCTCGTATAATTGATGGTCTTTATCCATCCCGTTAGAAATAGGACGCAGACGCCAAAAACGCCTTGTCCATTATGTTATTGCTTATAAATTTTGACTCTATATACATCATGCTTTGTTATGGCGTCCGCTATTTCTAACGGGATCCATTGGCAATATAGTAGCACAAGCCTTTTTAGTGTTCAAGCATGCCGTTCGGTGAACAGGCAAGGACAAAGAAAACCGCCCTATTCGGGGCGGGTGATAGTACGTTCAACAACGACTTTGCCATTTTTATCAACCAAAGCAAGCACTACGCGTTTTATCTGTCCTTTACCGTTAGCATTCGTCTCATATTCATATGCAATTTTTGGGGCTTGCGCGTAAACAAAATACCAATGTTTGTCTTTCAAAATTGCGACTATATGGTCTTCTCTGTCTTGAGAATCGGAGCTTCCGGCCGGAATCTTGCTATTATCGCAAGCCCAGGACTTGAAGCCAACTTCGCCAAAATATGAGTGGACTCCGAGCTTTAAATCTTTTTGCGTTTTGTGTTCGTAGTATTCATTTAGAACGATTACAGAAGCGTCTGAAGACAAAACGTCTATAGACGTATTCACAAGTTCCCAATTTCCATCCTTTTCATCGGGCACTTCTTTTTGCGCGAAGGGGGCGCATTTATGCGGCTCGGTAAGATAGAGCCAATACACAAAAGAACCGGTAATTAATACAAAGACGGCAAACAAACGCCAATCTCTTAATTTCGGCATATATTTTCCTTTCTACGGAGAATCTAGCACGCCTATATTTTAAATTCAATCACATCCCCATTTTTCACAATATATTCTTTTCCTTCCGAGCGGAGCCAGCCAAGATCACGGGCCTTGGACCAGGAGTCCGCTTCTAAAAGTTTTTCCCAAAAAATAATATCGGCGCGGATGAATTTTTCCTCGAAGTCCGAATGAATCGCGCGCCCGGCGCGCTTGGCGGTTGAACCGCCAAGTATGGTCCATGCGCGGGATTCATCTTCGCCTGTGGTAAAAAACGTCATCAGTCCCAAGAGTTCATAAGCGGCGCGGATAAGTGTCGGCAACTGAGATTCGATGCCAAGTTCCTTTCTTTCTTTTTCGGACATCGCCGAGACGTCATTCTCCTGCCCGATATCAAGGGCAACGGAATTGGCGAGCGGCGGCAAAGATAAATTATTTTTACTGGATGTATTAAAAACATGGAGAGCCGGTTTAAAAGAGAGTAATTGGAATTGATCAGCATATTTTTTTTCGCTTTCGGAGAGTGCGCCGATATTCATCGGAATTTCCAATTTTTTTTCGAGCGATTCCAGATTCGCGACCAGTTCAACAGCTTCTTTTTTGCCGATCTTTGCTTCTCCTGATGATTTGCCTTTTGCTTTGGAAATCGTTTCCAGATCTTTTAAGGCAAGCTCTGTCTTTATCGTCTCAAGGTCAGAAAGGGGATTCGGCTTGCCTGCGACATGAACGATATTTTCATTCTCAAAAGCGCGGACGATATGGCAGACCGCATCAACTTCGCGAATGTGGGTCAAAAATTGATTTCCCAAACCCTCTCCTTGGGAAGCGCCCTTCACAAGCCCTGCGATATCCACGAATTCGATTATCGCAGGAACGATTTTTTTGGAATGCGAAAGCGCCGCTAATTTGTTCAGGCGCTCATCCGGCACGCTAACCACGCCCACATTGGGATCAATTGTGGCAAAAGGATAATTCGAAGTATCAACCTGCTTTTTTGTAAGCGCCTGGAAAAGCGTGCTTTTCCCCACATTCGGCAGCCCAACAATACCAATCTTCATCCGATTAGCCTATCATTTAAATCCCAATAATTAAAGTACAAATCTGATTGCTATAGCACTCAAACTTGCACTTATAAATCGAATTGATTTTTGAGATGTAATGCGTTGTCGATTTCTATTGCGGTAATAAAGCGAACATACGGCTTCAGATTAAAAAACTCTATCACGAAATCCGTTTCATCTTTGCAGTGAAAAGGATTAATAAAAACACTTTTTTGGAACATAATAAATCCGGCATTCTTTAGGACCTTACTCAACGCGTTCCTTTCTTTTTTTTGGTCTTCCGGTATGTCAAAAAGTACAATACGCCATTTCCCGTCCCATTTTTTCATCCGCGGAATTTTAATCTCATCGATTTGATATGTTAAGGCTTTCTTTTTGCCTTGTTTTGACAGCAACAAGCTCGTTGTTCCGTCCGAGTTGTCTTTTACGTCTAAAAGTTTTGATCTATATAAACTTTTGATAGCGTTATAAAGCGCCCTTCTCTCTATCCTTTTCCACTCTTCACCTATTGTTCTTGCGATTCTGAAATATTGTTTCGGGGAATGTGTAAGTCCTAATGACAATCCGCCCAAAAGCAAGAGCATTACCTTTTGGCTGGTTGGCCCGACTCTGGGTTGAGAATAGCGCTTTCTCATTTATTCAAACGCTAGCACGAGTATTTAAAAACGCAAATTTGAATACTATCGCACTGAAGTTTGCACTTTGTTTTTCGTCCGTCAGCATATTTTAAATAAAAAACCGCCGATTGATTATCGGCGAAATGGCGGGTTCCTGAACGAAAGAACGATATTAGAGATTGAAAGCGAGATAAAAAGCATGATTATCAGCGTTGTTTTTATGGCCGTACTGGCGTATGCGTATATCAAGAACGGGATAAAGACGATTAATGCGATACACCCAAAAAGCCATACATACATTGCCAATTTGCAAATGGCAAATAAGATTTGCCATTGCCAAGGCATTTTGCGTAGAGTATCTGTTAGAAATTTTTCGAGTTCTATTTCGGTTTCTGATTTTTTCCATAGATCTATATGGGTCATGTGTCCTCCTAATCTTAAAGGATAATAGTATATTTGTATGTCTATGTCAAGTATCTGGAATTTAAACTAAATATAGTTAAAATAAAGTTATGCACAAAATTGCGGAAAAAAAATGGAGCGAGAAGATTTTCAAGGCTTATGATATCCGCGGTGTATACCCCGGCGAAATAAACGAGGACGCCGCTTACAGGATCGCTCGCGCTTTCGCGCGGTATCTCGCCATCGGCAGGGAAAAGAAGCGGGGTTTAAAGATTGTTATCTCCTCGGACGCTCGCGTCTCTTCGCCGGCGCTAAAAGAAGCATTCATGGACGGACTCATGGACGAAGGAGTAGAGATAATCGATGCGGGGCTTACTACTACTCCGATGCATTATTTTGTTGTTAATGTTTCGGGAGCCGACGGAGGAGCGATGATAACCGCTTCGCATAATCCGGCAGAATTCAATGGTGTCAAGATGTCAAAAAAAGGCGCGGTGCCCATCGGAGAGGGAGCGGGCATGGAGGAAATAAAAGGCGACGCGGTGCGAGGGATATTTACGGCAAAATCAGATGAAGCAGATAGAAACGGCATCGTAACCTCATATGATTTTACGGAAAAATATATTTATTATTTATTTGAACATTTTCCGATTCTTGCTGAGAGCTCTACATCTATTGTCGCTGATGCTTCTAACGGAATGGTTTCCATTTTACTTAAAAAACTATTCGCGAGATTTCCGAAAATGAAGGTTGATTTTTTGCACGAAGAACTGGATATGACGTTTCCGAATCACGAGGCAAATCCCTTGAAAGCGGAAAATCTGGTTGATGTCCAAAAAGAAGTATTGGCAAAAAAAGCCGTGCTTGGTATTTCGTTTGACGGGGATGGGGATCGGGTAGGTTTTGTGGATGAGAAAGGCAAAGTTGTGCCGGGCGATATTATTACGGCGCTTCTGGTGCGCAGATATGCGAATCGCAGGACGGAACACTGCGAACCTGCAATAATTTATGATCTTCGCTCTACGCGCGCGGTCCGCGAAGAAATTGAAAAATACCATATGCATCCGATCGAAAGCCGGGTCGGGCATGCGTTTATCAAGCATTTGATGAGGGATAACGACGCGGTATTCGCTGGAGAGGTGTCGGGGCATTATTATTTTAAAGACTTTTTCTTTTGCGACTCGGCAGTTTTTGCCGCGCTTTCCGTGCTTGATCTTTTGAGGGGTGAAAATAAAACGTTTGGCCGGTTGGTCAGCGAACTTCCAAAATATTACAAATCGCCTGAGATAAATTTCAACATAAAAGAGAAGGATAAAATTCTGGATAAAGTTGCTTCGCATTTTCCGGACGCTTACATTACCTATCTCGACGGCATCAAGGTGGAGTATACGAATTGGTGGTTCAATTTGCGCGCATCCAATACGGAAGATCTCGTCCGGCTCAATATGGAGGCCTCTACTCCCGAGCTTTTGGCCGAAAAAAAGAAGCTCATCGAAGAGCTTCTGAAAAGCGATTAGAAAAAACGACTAAAGCAATCCAATTTTTTTGCGGACGTCTTTCATTGTCGCTTCCGCGACTTTTTCGGCTCTTTTTGCTCCATCTTTCAATATTCGTAGCACGGTTTTTGGATTATTTGCAAACTCATAGTATTTTTCTTGCATTGGCATAAGTTTTTCAACCAATAGCTCTCCCAAGTCTGATTTAAAATCAGCATAGCTTTTCCCGCTGTATTTCTGTTCCAGATCAGGGATCGGCACATCCGCCATTAGGCTGTATATAGAAAGCAAGTTTGAGATAGCCGGTTTTCGTGTTGCATCGTACTTAATTTCACGACCAGAATCAGTAACTGCGATTTTAATTTTCCTACGTATTTCCTTTTCATCGTCTAAAAGTCCTATATAATTATTTGAGTTTGGAGCTGACTTTGACATTTTTTTTGCCGGGCCGTCCAAACCCATTATTCGAGTTCCATTTTTTTGGAGCGCTGCCCTCGGTTCTTTAAAGGTTTCTCCAAATTGCGAATTAAATTTTCTGACCAAAGTTCTTGTAAGTTCCAGATGTTGAAGCTGGTCTTCTCCGACCGGGACGATATCGGGATTGTAAAGTAAAATGTCTGCGGCCATTAGAACCGGATAATTTAGCAATCCGGCAAGTACGCCATGTTGCTGGCTTTTGTCTTTAAATTGAGTCATACGTTCAAGCTCTCCCAAAGGCGTTATTGTATTTAAAATCCATCCAAGTTCGGCATGTTGGGGAACGTGCGACTGTACGAAGATAGTCGTTTTTTTGGGGTCCAAGCCGGTTGCTAGGTACCACGAAGCTACATCTAAAGTTTGTTTTCTTAATTTCGCCGGATCTTGGTGTTCGGTGATGGCGTGAAGATCTACTATAAAAAAGAACGTTTTGTAATCGTTCTGAAGCTTTTCAAACTGTTTTATTACAGCAAGGTAATTTCCAATATGGAGTTCCCCGGAAGGCTGTACGCCGCTTACCGCGATTTGTTTTTTTATTGTAGCCATTTTTTTATGTTAACACATAAGTGCATCCCGCGTAGTTATTGACATATTATAATATTATCCGGACGATTATCAAGTCTCAGAAGCGAAATCCCTTTGTTTTTAACTAGAATGATATTTGGGCCGACAGCAATGCCGGCCTTTTACTTTGCTTCATTTGTTTCTTGCATAAAAATCTCGATGAATATCATTGCCGCGAGCGCAAGAAATCCAAGGAACATAGCGAACCAGGAGATAGCAAGAACGATAGTTCCTAAGTCAAAAACAGTGCTCCATCCTCCCAGACCCCCGAGCAGAAACGTGATAGAAAAAAGAGTTTTCTTTACTATTGCTTTTTGGCTCGGCGTGTTTGCCATTAACAGGAACCATGCAGGCAGAGCGGTTATTGATAGACCGGCCGCGAACCAGATCAAATTGAACGGGTAAGTTATGTTCCAGTGGATTAGCCCGTATTTATCTGTAAACATTGGGGAGTAGTAATTGGAATTGACCACGGACAAAAGAATGGCGAAGAGCGGCACGAATAATTTAGCTGCGCCCGCCAAACTTTTTTTATCCCATGCGATGAGCGCCACCTGCAAAGGGCCGGTTATACCGATGAAAATGGCAGAGGAGCTTATTAAATATAAAATCAGCTTGAAATATTCGTCTTCGGGATAAAATAAGCTCGGAATACCGAATAGGTAGAAAGCAAAAGTCGTCCAAAGGCCGAATTTCCAGAACATTTTTGAATATTCGTTGCGGGTCTTCTTCCAGGCTCGCAAGTAATGGAAGGAATAGACCAGGCAGGTGGTGCCTGAAAATATGTAAACGAATGAGGAAAAAGGAAACGGACTCATATTTTAATAATACACCAAATCTCGGCGAATTTCTTCTATTTATTGCTTGCGAAGACCTGCGTTTTCGTTGTCGCGGTTTTTTCTTCGCCCATTAAAAAATCAACGAATATCATAATGTAAAGCATCAAAAATCCGAAAGCCATGGTAATGTAAGACAGAAGCAGCGGCATGAAGCCATGTGCCCATATCACGCCGATTCCGCCCGCCAAGCCTCCGATCATGAATGTCATTGAGAATAAGGTTTTTTTAACAATTGCTTTTTGGCTTTCCGTTTTGGAAATGAAAAGAAAAATTCCGGTGATGACGGCCAAGGGCGTTATAAGCAAAGAAAAGAACAAATTAAACGGAAAGAAAATATTCCAATCTATTACTCCGTATTGCAAGATAGCGGGCATAGGCAAATACATAGTTTGAGTCGTTACATAGACGATAGTTAGGGCGGGCATCAAATAAAAAATTACCCTTTCAGCCCGCATCGCGCCCCATGCCCTCAAGGCTACCCTTGATGATTGAATCAATCCCCACACAGTGAATACTATGCCAACTACCACAGAAAATCCTAAAACAGAGCTCTTTGTTGTTATGAGCACAGGCACGCCATCCCATAAGAAACCAAGTCCAGCCCCAAATCCAACATGCACAAACATAAGGCTGTATTCATTGCCTGTTTTTTTATAACTTTTGAGCGCCCGAAAACCGAACCATATGCATGCTATGGCGTTAAAAATGTATAGCGCTGAAGACACCGGAATATAGCCCATAAAACTATTATACCTCAATAATCACCGGCAGCACCATCGGTCTTCTTTTGGTTTGCCGGAAAAGGAACGAGCCCAAGCGTTCTCTGACGTTGTCGCGGACATGCTCCAAATTTACCGGATGCATGCGGGCGGATTCTTCCACGACGCGCTTTATGAGCTGGCGGGTCTGATGCAGTAGTTCTTTGGATTCTTTTAGGTAAATAAATCCACGCGAAATTATATCCGGAGAACCGCGAACTGTGCCGTTTTGAGAATCAACCACGGCAATGATTACGAATATGCCGTCCTGCGAAAGCATTCTGCGGTCTCTCAACACCACTTCTTTTACGTCGCCGACTCCAAGCCCGTCCACCATGACATAGAAAGAATCTACGGTTTTATTTGTGACGATTATACTGTTTTTCCCCATCTCCGCAATTTGTCCGTTGTCCATCATTATGATCCGTTCGTTGCCGATCCCGATTTCTTTCATTGTCTTGATATTTGCCGCGCGCTTGAAATAGTATCCATGAATCGGAACAATGAATTGCGGTTTGCAAATTTTTGCGACCATCGCGAGGTCGCCTCCGGGCGCGTGTCCGGAGGAATGAATATCAAGGTCGTTGTTGGTTATGACTGTGGCTCCCTGACGGGCGAAATTATCTTTCAAAGTCTGAACTCCGCGTTCATTTCCGGGAATCACGGAAGAAGAAAATATAACCGTGTCTCCGGGCTTGATATGAATATATTTGTGTTCGCTGTTCGCTATCCGCATGAGTCCGGCGTTTTCCTGCCCCTGTGCTCCGGTGGAGAGAATTAATATTTTTTCATCCTTATGCTGGCCAAGCTCTTCCACCTGAATGAGCGTGCCGGGTTTGTATTTAATGTATCCGAGCTGACGCGCTATTTCCAAATTGTCTTTCATGCTCCGGCCGTTGATGGCGACTTTTTTTCCGAGCTTTTCGGCAATCTGGATAATTTCTGCCATGCGCGTGATCATCGATGCGAAAGTGGAAAGAATTATGCGTCCCTTTGCTTCGTTAAAGGTGCGTTCAAGATTGGCCACGACTATTTTTTCCGAGACAGAATGTCCCTCAAAATCGGCGTTTGTGCTGTCTAAAAATAATGAATGAATGCCGAGCCGCGAAAGCCTCTCGAATTCCTGGAGATTTTCGACCGTGTCCAGCTGATCGTAATCAAGACGGAAGTCCGCAAAATGCACCATTAATCCGGCAGGCGTGTGCAAAGCCACGCCGGTTGTATCCGGCACGGTATGCGAAACGCCGAAAAATTCCGCAGTAAAATGTTCGGATAATTTTACCGTGTCGTGATTTTTTATTTCTATAAATTTCATCTTCGGAACATTCGGAGTTTCAGCCAGCCGTTTTTGAAGAATTTCGCGGATCAGGCGCGTGCCGTAAATTATCGGGTTTCCGAGGCGCTCCAACACGTATGGCACGGCTCCGAAATGGTCGTAGTGTCCATGGGTTATCAAAAGCGCTTTTATATTTTTCTTTTTGCCTTCAAGGTAGTTCGTGTTCGGTATGATCCAGTCTACGCCGGGCGTCTCTTCAGCGGGGAACTGGATGCCCATATCAATGATTACGATCTCGTCGTTGTATTCAAAGAACGAGCAGTTGCGGCCGATCTCTTCAAGTCCGCCCAAAGGCACATAATGAACGGTGTCGCGCTTCAAGGCTTTGGC
>CAZXFC010000033.1:0-13708 GCA_964640425.1 uncultured Candidatus Saccharibacteria bacterium
TATCGGTATTGGTGCACTCCAACACGACCGGAATTAGTTTACGCGGCGTGCTACGAATGCCAAATAAAATATTTGATAATGGCTCGCCTCTTGTAGAGATATATGCAATAACTTTAATGCACAATCACTTTCATATTTGTGTAAAACAATTAGCAGATAATGGTATTACGCTTTGGATGCACAGAGCTTGTAATAGTTTTGCTAAATATTTCAATATTATTAATGAACGAAGGGGGTCTCTTTTTATGGGGAGATTCAAAGCGGTGCGCATCATCGAAAATCGACAACTATTCCATGTTTTGGTTTACGTGAACGCAAATCCATTGGATTTTTGCGCGCCGGAATGGAGAAAAGGCAAAATAAAAAACTGGAATGCCGCAAAATCATTCTTAAATAATTACCAATTTTCAAGTTTTGGTCTATCTGCGGGCAGTAAGGTTATAGATAACAATATTAAAACTTTGATTACCAATAACGATTTTATTAAATCGTTCGCAAAAGAATATGGCGGCATAGAAAACGGAATTAAAGATTGGAGTACTCGCATAACAGACGAGTATACTGATTTATTTTTAGAATAGCCGCAATGCCACTCCCGGAGTGGCAAGGTCTATTTCAACATTTTGAGCATCTCACCGACTGGGAGCGTATTTATTATATTCGCTTTAGTTGCCCATCCCCTGCGCGCCTGGGAAATCCCGAATTCGAGAAATTTGAAATGCGCCTTTGAATGAGCATCGGAGTCAATGGACATTTTGACCCCGGCTTCCACGCATTTTTTTATATAATCATCCTTAAGGTCAGACCGGTCGGGATACGCGTCTATCTCCAAAATAGTCTTAGTGCGCTTTGCCGCTTTTATAATCTCATCCATATCCAACTCAATCGGGGCGCGCTTGTCGATTACGCGGCCGGTCGGGTGGAAAATAATATCAACGTTCGGGTTCTCCATCGCGCGTGTCACTCTTCTTGTCTGCTCTTCACGCGCCAAATTAAAATGGCTGTGCACGGCCGCCCCGACCACATCAAGCTTTGCAAGCGTTTTATCGTCTATGTCGAGCGACCCGTCTTTCATGATATTTACCTCCGCGCCTTTTAGTATTCTAAACGCTTTATGTTTTACGCTACGCGCTTTATTTATTTTATCTATCTCCGCCATCTGCTTTTCCAGTTTTTTTTCGTCCGCCCCGCCTGTCATCGCCAAAGACTTCGTATGATCAGTTATCGCGATATATTCTAATCCTTGTTTCTCTGCTTCCGTCACCATGGCTTCAATGGAATCTTCGCCATCGGTCCAATTCGTCTGCACCTGAAGATCGCCTTTTAAATCATTATATTCAATAAGTTGCGGCAACTTTCCATCCCGCGCCGCCATGATTTCTCCGGTATTTTCCCGCATTTCAGGCTCGATATATTTGAGGCCCAAAGATTTATAAATTTCTTCTTCGGTTTTCCCCGCAATCATTTTTTTGCCGCGCCACAATCCGTATTCATTGAGCTTCCAGCCTTTTTTTATGGCCAACTCGCGCAAAGCAACATTGTGATCTTTTGAACCGGTAAAATAATTGAGCGCCGCTCCGAATGAATTTGCCGGAACCACTCTGAGGTCCGCATCCAGCCCGTTCTTTAAAATGACCATTGTCTTTGTCTTGCCTTTTGACAGAACATGCGCAATTTGCGGAAGCGCGATAAATTTATCCATTATACGCTCCGGATTTTTTGAAATAACCAAAAAATCAACATCGCCAATAGTCTCTTTTCTTCTTCTGGATGAGCCTGCTATTATCACCCGCAGAGCCTCCGGAAAAGATTTAATCATATGCTCCATGCTTATCAGCTCCGGCATCATATGTCCGAGAATTCTTCTTCCGCCTGATTTTTTTAGGAATTCTATGCCTTTTAGAATTTTTTCCTCGGATTTTTGGCCGAAATGTTCCAGCTTTCTTATCTTCCCGTCCTTAGCCGCTTTTTCCAGGTCCTGAATATTTTTTATCTTCAGCTTTTGATAAAGCGTTTTTATCATTTTAGGGCCCACTCCCTCAACCGCTTCAAGTTCCGAAATATTTACGGGAATTTTTTTCTTTAACTTATCGAATTCCGGAAATTTTTTGCCGTCTAAAATTGTCCCGATGTGATACGCTATCCCTTTCCCTACGCCCGGAATAACAAGCAGCCCTTTCTCGCCTTCTTTTTTATAAATATCCGCAATATCTTCGCTTAAACTCTCAACGCCAAAAGCCGCCTTTTCATAAGCGCGCGGTTTAAAAAGCACGCCCTCCATTTCATAAAGCGCCGCCATCTCACGCAAAATTTTCGCTATTTCCAGGTTGGTCACCCTGTTAGAAATAAGACACAGACACGGCAAACATGTCTCGCCTCAAATTTATGTCCGATAATATTGACTTTTTTGTATTTATCATATTTTATTCTGGGTCTGTGATTTCTAACGGGGGTCGTTCCGCTTAATTACATGTTAACATAAATCCGCAACTTGACAATTTATATGAAGAGAGTATAATGACCAGGTAAGCATGGCCATATTCTTCTTTTGCGCCGAGGCGCTGAAAGAGAATAATAAGATAGCCCACTCGGGGAATCTTGAGCTTCGATTATAACCTCATCAGATAATTGCCCAAAGGGCAAGGCGGAGGTTTTGTTAAGAAGCCAAGATAGCTTTAAGCTTACAAAACATAATAATTGGCCTCCGGTACCGTTAAGCCGGAGGCCGCAATTTTTTATCCACAGCCCTCATTTGCACGGTCTTTTTATTTTTGAGATACTTAAGTTAGGAAATTAGCGGGCGATTTTCACAATTTGAACCCTTGTACCGGTTGAGGTGCGCACAAAACAAAATATAAGTCCTTCGGGCAATTTTAGACGCGGTCTTATCCGCACAGCACACCTCTACTGGTACTACCAACTAATTATCGCTCTTTCCAAATTTTTTTTCAATGAGGCATTGCCTCAAATCTCTTTTTACACCCGGGACATCGCGCCTTGGGTGTTCTTTTTTGCGCCCTGCGAAGCTTTTAGCGAAGTAGGGTTATCCTTTTGTTGCTGGCCCGCCCGTGGGCAAAGTATAAATCGGCGGAAGGATTTTTGGCCCGCCTTTGTCGAGCATCGGATACAACATAAAAAGAATAAATACCGCCAGCAAATTAATTACTCCCGATACAAAAAATAAAGACCTGAAACCGAAAGCATCAGCCATGAGTCCGCCAATAGCGCCTCCCAACGCAAGTGAAACCGTCTGCGAGCCTACGGAAAAAAGACTCCACTCAAAACCCTCTGCGCCTTTGTCCACGTGGCGGGCAAATAATGAATAATATGCCGACATTAAAGCGGCATCTCCCAAACCAACCATTATTTCCACCAAATACAGATGCCAAACTTTTGAGATAACAAGTAACGCGAAAGGATAGAGAACAGCTATTACCGCGCCGGCCATCAAAGCGTAAAAATCATCGCTCTCTCCCCTGGTTCTGTCCAGATACCTTGCCAGCGGTATCTGCACGATGGATTTCGCAACCGCGTAAAACGCAAGAGAAAAACCAACCGTTGAGAGCGTTGCCCCTTCAATAAAATCTTTGATGAACACCGCGTATATAGGCAGAAATAATCCGGTGGATGTTACTACAAAAAAGAGATAGAAAAGCAATACCTGTATGGCGCGGTTTATGGTGATGTTTATCTTTATGTGCATAATTAAATATCTTTAGCAAATTTAATATCTCTGATCTTGTACATTCTTCTTCCCGCGATATTTTGCATAATCCTATTTGTCATATACCCGATGAACGCAAGGGTAATAAAATAAATTATTCCGTTTTTATTCAATTCCGGAGGCTGTTGAGTAAAAAGATTAATTAATGTCGCGCCCACCCCCATCGAAGTAATAACTGCAAGATTCTTTACCGAACTCTCCGTGCTTTTCGCCTGCAAACTGGAAAAAAGATCCAATGCCGAATTTACGTAATTTTTGGTCATATCCCAAAGGTCTTTGATATAGTCCAACGTGTCAAACAAAGTTTCATATTTATATTCCAGTATATCGGAGAATTTTTTGAGCTCTTTGCTGTTTTTTGCAATCGATGCGCGGGTCCGGATATACGAGCTCATTTGGCTGATCCTGGCTTCAATGAGATTGATAGTTTTAGCAAAGCTCTCCACCCTATCTTTGAAAGCCGCAATGTCTTTGCCTTTTATTTCTCCGCGCTCTTTTACTTCGGCGATGTGTTCCCAAATTATGCGGTGCAAATTCAGATAGCGATGGAGCTGGCCTTTGAATTCGCGTATAAAAATTTGCTCATTTATGAATCTTTCGATATTCCCATGATCTTCTCCTAAATTATTTACGACGTAAAGTTTGTTTCCGCGGTAAACTTCAAATTCCGGTTTTGATATCTCAAAATATTTCTCCTGGCTGAAATTCTCCAAAAGATCCTTGATTTCGTTTTTTTGGGCTTTATCAAGCACAAGAAAATATGGATATATTGTTTTTATGTTCGCTAACTCTTTTGGAATAGGCGCGCCTAGGCTGAAAATATAACTTAGCGCCGGCGAAAGCCTATTTTCATAATAAAACGTAAGCGCATCAATATGATCTTTAACGGCGCCTTCCGGTTGCGGATTACTTAAAACAATAAGGCCGTCTTCATAAATTTTGACCTCGATTCCGTTTTTCGCGGCAAATTGGATAAAATCCAGATGTCCTACCTTCATTTCCAAACTGCCTATTTCCAGCGAAACCCGAAGTTCTTTGAGCTTATTTTGATCCAGCACCAACTCCGACCTCCCATCCTTTAGAAAATCATAAATTTCTGACAAATGCAGCGTTGTCCTCTGAAACCACCCTCCGATATAGATCTTCTGGATATTCATAGCTAAATATTAACATTTTCTCCGTGATATACTAAATGCATTATATGAATTTTTTATTTCCAATCCTTGCCGCATTCCTCGAAGCCGGGGCCTCTACACTGGATAAGGTCGTGCTTTCCGTAAAACGAATGGATTACAGAAGCTATTTGGGAATCAGTTTTCCGCTTGGGTTTTTAGTCTTGCTTGTAATATTTCTAATTTTTAAACCGCCCTTCGAAGCCGGCACCTTATATTTGAACAATCTTTGGGTACTGCTAATTCTTTCTATTTGCATATCTCTCGGTAATAATATTCTGTGGTATCGCGCACTAAAACATGACGGGCTTGGAGAAATGCAAACGATAAATATTCTTGCAAATCTTCCGGTGATTATCCTTGCGAGTATCATTTTTAGCGATGAAAGGAATTTGTATGTCTTAATCCCGGCCATTTTAGCAACAACCGCAATGATCTGGTCGCACTGGAATCGGCATCATTTTAAAATGGCTTATTTTACCGGCCTTTATCTGGCTTGGGCAATATTCATTACGCCGATCGGAGAGGCAATATTAAAAACCCTGCTCCAAACATGGAATCCGATATCTCTTGAATTGCTTCGGACCGGGGCCGTCGCACTGGTCTTAACACCGTTTTATTATAAATACGACAAGAAAGTTTCTCTAAGTTCAATCGGTTTACTGGTCTTAATCAATATTTTAACAACGGTCGCCTGGCTGCTATATTTCTTCAGTTACCAAGCTTCAGGAATTGTCTACACGGTTCTAATTTTTTCCTTACAACCATTGCTGGTCTACTTAGCTTCACTATTTCTGCTCAAGGAATCTTTAAACAAGAAAAAAATTATTGCGTTTGCCGTGGTTCTTTCGGCTATTATAACTGCCCAATTAATGAGTTAATTTTGTTTTGTGCGAAATACAAAAGCGGCGTTTTTATGGATAGTCGGCATTTTACAAAAACAGAAAATCCCCTACCAAATTACGGGCGGGTTTGCGGCCAAAATTTACGGCTCAAAGCGAAAATTGGCCGATATTGATATTGAAATTGCCGAGGAATGTTTCGGCGATATTTATGAAAACATTCGAAAATTTATCGTATTCGGCCCGAAACAATACAAAAAAGAGGGATTTGATGTTTTTCTGATGACCCTAAAATGCAAAGGCCAGCTTATTGATATCTCGGGGGCGAACAACTGCAAGATTTTCGACAAAAATAAAAGGAAGTGGATAAAAACACCGGCTAATTTAAGTAAATTCGCATTCAAAAAGGTTTATGGTAAAAAAGTAAAAGTTATAACCAAAAAAGAACTTATTTCATACAAATCCAAACTTCAAAGGCGAGTGGATAAAATTGACATTGCGGAAATCACTTAGCAATCCGGTTGCTAAGTGATCTTCTTTTGCAAATAATCAGAAAAATAACCTTTGTATCTCGTTTGTAATTCCGGAATTTTCCAGTCATTGCCGGTTATGATTTTTCGGCAATTTGCAGCTCTGCATTTGCATTCAATTTTATAATCCGAGCTTTCGGACATAGCATAATCAAAAGTAAGTTCTTCACCCGGCTTGATATCCCGCATTGCCACGAATTTTAAACTTCCATCCATGCCCAAATTTGGATCGCAGGAATGGTTCAGAAAATCCGCGCTCTCTATCTCATCATCCGTTGTCGCATAAAAAAATCTATTATCATCGATTTGGATTTGGTTGTCATTGCCATTCTGATAAAATTTATCCGCAACTTTGAGATCAACATATTTCCCTCGGCCGGTTGAAAAATCAACCATTAATTCACCTTTTTTGATCGCCTCTTTGGCAAACAAACCGCAGCCGCTTATCGGACTTTCCCTCATTTCTACTTTGGGAGAACTATAGGATGTCTTGCTACCCATGAAAATCCGAGACTAAAGATTTTTTAAAAATTCTTCCGGAGAAATTTCTGCCTCTCGCAATATTTGGCGCAAAAGCCCTCTGCCGATATCTTCGCCGCCATGTTTTGGCACCAAAGTTGTGCGGCCATCGGTATGCTGAAAAAATATGTGCGAACCGCTCTGCCGGATGGAAAGAAAACCCAAAATACGCAAAACGCGCATGATATCGCGCGCTTTCAACATTGGAAATTTTCCGGCCATAAGTTTTAAACGCTAACCACTTCCATACCGATGAAAGACGGCTCATAAGCAAAATGCTTCATTTTGGCTTGATAGTTGCGGTTGGTTTTTGCGACAGAAAGGCATAAGCGGATGGCATCGCGCGCGCGCAAAGTTAATTCCTGCAAAGATTTTGCTTGCGTGTGGCATCCCGGCAATGCCGGCACACTCGCGACAAAAAAACCATCTTCGTCTTTTTCTATAATTACCTTAAATTCACCTGAATTTGACTGTTTATTCATACAACACCATTATACTCGTTTTTCCTGATTTTGCAAGTCAAGCAACCTCATAAGTTCAACAACATAAATTGAAATATTATTTTTTATGGCTTTTCTAACAACTTCGATTTGTTTATGAATTATTCTTTCTTTGGCGCCCGGTCGCAGATTATCAACAAACACATTCTGCATGTCAATCAACAAAACCGCTATCTTTTCTTGATAAACCATATTAAGCATTTGCATTCATTGCTTTTTATAATGTTATGGTTAATGCTGGCATGTGATAATGATAACTTAGATCTACGATGAAAATCAAATGATGCGATTTTTTGCGCTTATCTCCATTTTCAATAGCATCGGCAATCTCCTAAAATCTTTCTCCAGCTCGTTTAACACCGCTGTTGCGCGAAGAGCGGCGGCGGGATGGTACAAAGGATAAATTATTTTTCCGCGCAAAGTATATGCTTTCCCGTGATCCAATGAAATTTTAGCGAGGGGCAGAAAATAATTCATGGCGAATCTTCCAAGGGGCGCGATTATTTTGGGGTTTATTATCTGTATCTGTTTTTTTAAATACGGCTTATACGCCGCGATCTCATCCGGAAAGGGGTCGCGGTTCTCCGGCGGCCGGCGCTTTACAACATTTGTAATATAAACCGATTCTCTGGGCCATTTGATATCCGCCAAAAGCTTATCTAAAAGTTGTCCTGCCCGTCCGACAAAAGGACGCCCAAGTTTATCTTCATGAAACCCCGGCGCTTCTCCGATAAACATTACCTCCGCATCGGCGCTGCCTTCCCCAAAAACCAAATTCGCCCCGCCAAAAATCGGCAATTTTTTATCCTTTTCAATTTCTGTTTTTAGTTTTTCTAAATCCGCCGCCTTAGCCATTTTTTTTCACGATGTATTCCCTGTTTTTTATTATGTGTACCGCGGTAGGAAGAACAGATACGACAACGATGACTATAATTATGGGCAGGAGATATTTATCTATATCCGGAACCGTTTTACCCAGAAAAAAACCCAGCCAGGATAAACCCAGCGCCCAGATCGCTCCTCCCAGAACATTGTAGAAAAAGAACGTCCTGTACTCCATTTTCCCGACTCCGGCGAGAATCGGCGCGAAAGTTCTGACTATAGGTAAAAATCTTGCGATCACAATTGTCTTCGGCCCGTGCTTTGCATAAAAATCATTTGCTTTTACAAGATGGTCTTTATGGAACAATACGGAATCTTCCTTATTAAATAAGGCCGGGCCCACCTTGCGCCCGAAGGCGTAGCCGAAATTATCGCCCAAGACCGCGGCCGCAAAAACAAACAATGATAACGGAACGATATTCAAATAGCCCTGGGAAGCCAAAAAACCGGCGGTAAAAAGCAGCGAGTCGCCCGGCAGGAAAAAACCCACAAAAAGCCCGGATTCGGCAAAAATGATGGCAAACATGCCCAGATATCCGGCTGCCTTAATGAAGCCCGTAAGCTCAAAACCCATAATAAATTCCATGTTATTTCAGATTAGCAGAACTTGCTGTTAAAATATACTTATATGGAATATAAATGGAGCGAAAAAACAACCGAAGAGGTATTCAAATTATTGGCCGTACATGACCGCGGGCTTGCCCAAAATGACGCTCTGCTGCGCCTAAAAGAATTCGGCCCCAACAAATTGCCGGAAGACAAAGTAAAAAGTTTGCCGCAGATCTTCATTGAACAATTCCGGAGCCCGCTAATCTATGTCCTGATAGCGGCGGCTGCGGCCGTCTTTTATACGGGACACGCAACCGACGGCTACATCATACTATCCGTACTTCTTTTTAATTCGGTGGTAGGCACTATCCAGGAAGGCAAGGCGCAAAATACTTTGCGCGCGCTGAAAGCTTTCACAAAAACCAACGCCACAGTTCTAAGAGACGACAAAGAAATGATCATCGCGGATACCGAAGTAGTGCCGGGAGACATCATTATTTTGAGCCAGGGGGCAAAAGTTCCGGCGGATGCCCGCGTCATAATATCCAAAAATTTGCTTATTGACGAATCAACGCTCACCGGAGAATCGAAACCGGTTCACAAAACGACCGAAGAAAACGTGGTTTTCAAGGGCACGCACATAGTAGGCGGCGAGGGCAAAGCGATTGTGACCGCGACGGGACTTGAATCGGTCATCGGCAAGATCGCCAAGGAAATAGAAACCGTCGATTCGGAAATACCGCTCAAAACGGACATACGCTATCTTTCCAAGCTAATTATACAGACGGTAATACTTGTCAGCGCGCTGCTATTTTTTTACGGAATTTTTATTTGCAAGCCAGCGGAAGAAATGTTCGCGCCGGTAGTCGCGCTTTTGGTTTCAATAATTCCCGAAGCGCTTCCTATTGTCATGACTTTAGTGCTTGCAACCGGCGTCTGGAGAATGAGCAAAAAAAACGCCCTGATTAAAAAACTGCAGGCAGTGGAAGCTTTGGGCCAGGCGCGAGTCATTGCGGTAGATAAAACCGGCACGATCACAAGAAATGAAATGGTCATCCAGCAAGTTTTTGTGAATAATATGCGGTTTGAAATAGGAGGCGCCGGATACGAGCCTGCCGGTGACATTAAGCTCGGAGATAAAGTAATAGATCCGGCAAACCATCCCGACCTGCTATTGGCCGGCAAGATATCCGTACTGACATCAAACGCGCAAGTAATATTCTCGGAAAAAGAAGGATGGCAGGTATCCGGCGATCCCACCGAAGCGGCTATGACGCAATTCGGCCATAAGGTCGGATTTCATAGAGATGATGTTGAAAGAGAGGATCCTTTAATAGAAGAAATTCCTTTCGACTACAAACTAAAATACCACGCGGCAATGTACAAGCAGGATAAAGCAAATTATCTTACTGTTGCGGGCGCGCCGGAAGTAATATTGAATTTATCAAAAAAAATATGGCGGGACGGAAATACTCGCGCTCTCTCTGCCAAAGATAAAGAGGGGCTCGAATCGATCTTTTTTGAGATGTCCCGTAACGGCCTCCGCGTGATCGCGCTTGCTCAAAACGCGTCTTCCGCCGGCAATATTTTCCGTGATGATATGGAAAATCTTACGTTTGTCGGATTCGTGGGAATGAAAGACGGTTTGCGCCCCGAAGTCGCCTCGGCAATGCAAAAAGCCAAAACTGCGGGCATACGCGTTGTGATGATAACCGGCGATCATAAAATTTCAGCGGAAGTTATTGGCAGGGAAGCCGGCATTTACCATGATGGCGACATCTCTCTCACCGGAGAAGAAATAGACAAAATGGCAGATAAAGAACTGTCAGATAAACTGATAAAAACATCGATATTCGCAAGAGTAACGCCGGAGCACAAACTAAGAATAATCAATGCCTACAAAAAACGCGGTGAAATAATTGCCATGACGGGAGACGGCGTCAACGATGCGCCTTCTTTGGTTGCGGCCGATCTTGGCGTAGCCATGGGGAAAATAGGGACTGAAGTCGCAAAAGAAGCCGCAGATATCGTACTTTTAGACGACAATTTTGGAAATATAATTTCAGCCGTGGAAGAAGGACGAAGCATCTACAAAACGATCAAAAAAGTAATTTTATATCTTTTTTCAACAAGCATCGGGGAAGCCCTGACAATTGCCGGGGCGCTCTTCGTGGGGCTTCCGTTGCCTATTCTACCGGCACAGATCATATGGCTCAATTTAGTAACCGACGGGTTTTTGGACATGGCGCTGGCTATGGAACCGAAAGAAGAAGGATTGCTTTCGGGAAATTTCGAACGTCCCAAAAAAAGCCTGATAGACGCGTTTATGGTTAGGCGCATGATGCTCATGGCGCTACCGATGGCCATCGGTACGCTGATACTTTTTAATAATAATTTTGCCGGTGGCGCGGCAAAGGCATGGACCATATCCCTTACCTTGCTTGCCGTATTCCAATGGTTCAACGCATGGAATTGCAGGTCGGAGTCAAAATCGATATTCCGAATGAATCCCCTCTCAAACAAATATCTTGTAGGCGCTACCGTGGCGGTAATTTCACTGCAATTGTTTGCTCTCTATAATCCTCTCATGCAAAAAATACTGAATACCCATCCTCTTTCGGCTTCCGAATGGCTTCTCATCGCGCTCGTTGCTTCTTCGGTAATAATAGTGGAAGAGGCAAGAAAAATTATCAGCTGCAAAATACCGGCAGTTATGCCAGTCCTAAAACTTGATAAATAAACTCGTAGACGATGCTTGTCGCGGCAATCAAAAATAAAAATAACTGCTGCCCGTAACCAAAAGATAAAAATTTTACGGCCGAAAGCGGATAAGCGCTCCGAATGCGCCGTAAAATAAAAATAACGAATATGGCGTCCATTGCTAAGAATAATCCGCCCACGATTGAAACAAGTTTTGCAAAGTCCCCAAAATCCAGCATAAAAACAACGAGTGGCAGAAAGAACGCCAAAAACCCGGCCCACGCACCTCCAAAACCAAGGTCAAGTTCGTAAATTTCTTTAAGGTCATACCCCATAGCCAAATAAGAAGTAAAAACAGCTATAAATCCGACGATTGCGCCGAGTTTAACCACTAATGACCCCAAAACAGGAGCCAGACTGGAAATAGAATCCTGGGACACGGCTCCGTCGACCGCCATTAAAACTCCAACCACAAAAAAAACGTACAAAAAATAAGGCAATGCCGTGCCTGCGATAATCACCGTTTTTAACTTGTGCTCGTCTTCACGGGTTTTGAAAATATCCCTTGCATCGGCTATTACGGAAAGTCCGGCCAAGGCAAAAACAAAAACACCAAATGAAAAGAACGGATCGGTCCCCGACAATAAAAGATTTGCCGCTTCTCCGGCGCGAAACCCGAAAAATGATATAAGAAGAATGACCAGGACCAGCGGGACAACGAGTACGAAATTCACAAAGCCTATCTCTTCTATGCTTCTGAAAAATAAAATACCTGAACCTAAAATAAAAAATGCCGCCGACCAGATCAAGGAGGATCCTCCGAAAATAGTTGAAAGGAATATCCCCGCCAACAGACCGTAGATCAAAAGTCCGGCGTTGAAACTCAAAAGCTGGCTTATTTTACTAACATGCCCCCACCATCTGCCCAAATAAAGCCTCGAATAGCCCGGCAAGCGCATATGCCCGTCGGTATTTACCACTATTTCTCCATAGGCCAAATGTATTAAAAGCACGAAAAAAAAGGCCGCAAGAGAACTAATAGCGGCTGCGAAAATACCGGATACTGAAACAGCATAAGGGAGTGCAAACATGCCCGAACCGATTATCATTCCGACTATGTTGCCCGTTGCCCCCAAAAATGAATGTTTTTTGATCATTTGTTCCCGATACTTTCGTGCAAACGATTTTCAAAAACGCGTAAAACCAAGAGCACGAATAATACGAGAACGGTCGTGTATACCGCGATAATGTACAAACCTAAGCCCGAAGCCATCCCTATTGCTGCGGTTGTCCAGAGCCCGGCAGCCGTGGTTAAGCCCTCCATATGTCCTCCGCGGAGCACTATGAGGCCTCCTCCGATGAAACCGATGCCGACAACAATATTCGCTATCAAGTGATAATCAAATCCCCGCACTCCGTTAACGGACGGGAACAGATAATATAAAACGACCGAAGCGCTTGTAAATAACGCGGCGCCTATGGCCACAAGCATATAAGTGCGCAATCCCGCAGGCTTGCCCCTCCATTCGCGCTCAAAGCCGATGCACATTCCAAGTATCGCGGCCAAAGTAAGACGAAAAATTATTTGCAGCGTAAGCGGGTCTAAATTCATAAAATAATATTAAACCTTAACTATTTTGTCTTTTTTAATAAGTTCCATGACTTTCTCCACCAATCGCTTTGGGTCCGTATCATACACTATATTTCCCGGCCCGCGTTTTGATGATTCAATAATATCTTTAATGGTTTCCGTGGAACCGCCCGTGCCTTCCAAAACTCCTATGGGCTTGCCGTCCTCAAGCGCGATGGTAAATTCATTTATAGTTCCCCAGCGTCCGCACCCGACAATAACGGCGTCAGCTGATTTTGTAAGCAGTAAATTTCTTCCTGAATACCCGAACCCGGTATAAATAATAATATCCAGGTAATCCACCGGTAATTGATAAGTTTCAACGTGTTCCTTTTCCGTGGTTGCGGGAGAAAGACCGATGTTAAATCCTTCCGACTCTTTAGCTCCAATTGCCGCCCAATAAGGAAAACCTGTTGTGGCTCCGTTCACCAAAATTGCTCCTTGTTTTACGATCTCGCTTCCCAATATCTTGGCCTTGTCCAGCGCGTCCGGAGCGCAATGCCCGGTATCCGCCGCCCCCGAGACGCAAATTTTGTATTTAAGGTGGATATGCTTGAACTCCATACTTTATAGTATAGCGTATTTTACCCTTGGAAACAAAAGAGCGCTTTAGCTCATTGAAACTGTTACCAGGATAAGAGCGGTTAGCTCATAATTCCT
>CAZXFC010000034.1:0-13278 GCA_964640425.1 uncultured Candidatus Saccharibacteria bacterium
ATCCACGAATGGCAAAGATACGACCAAAATATCGGCGACTGGGTCACATCAACGCGCATAAATCTCTCTCTGCGGGGAGGGCGGGAGGCCGGATACAGGGTCTATTCGATGAAATACGGAATCACTCCCGGAGCATGGAGAGTAAATGTGGCAACAAAAGATGGGCAGGTCATCGGCAGATTGCGTTTCAATATAGTGCCCGCCGACAAAGAACCCGCGTTGAGAATTTACACCAAAGAATGATATTATGGCAGTATGAGAACTGACGAACAAATAATGGTTCTGGCAAAAAAAGTTGCCGAGCGCACCATTTTTTTTGCGGGAGGATTGCACGGCGAGTTGCGCGGGCATTTGCCCGCCGGGATCGCTAATAAAGTTTGGATGGAGATAGCATTTCTTGGATGCCATATCATGCAGAATAAATTTATAATCTCAATGCAATTTGACGAGCGTAAGAAATTTGAGGAATTTTTCAAGCGGGAATTCCTGAATCTCGTTCTTAATTCCGCTTTCCTAGACGCATCCGGCGACAGGGAAGGAGCGATGCTGATGCTTGAGGGAGATTACGATGACAAAAGTAATCTGTACGCGCTGGGAGGCGGCGATAAGGCTTGGCTTTTCAAAAACGAACTTAAAAAAGTTCTTAATCCTGATAAGCCTGCCTACAGACCCGACCTCAATTTGCATTCAAAAGAGACCTTGCAGGACAAGCTTTCCAAAGCTGCGTCCTGGTTCGGCGTCGGAGATAAAAAAGCGGAAGGCAAGTTGATATTGCCGGAAAATGTTTTGGACACGTTTGCCCAAAGCGCAGTCAAAGTATTCGACGCCGCGACTATATAAGCAGCACCGCATGTGCAATATGGGGGGGTTCCTTGTGCTATATTTAGCATATGATCGAAGAAAAATTTTCGAATTCATTGACCGGATTGCCTTCGCCGTTTCCTCCCCCGCCGGACCAAAAGAATATCACAAAAAAGATACTGATATTTGCCGGATGTTTTATCGCTTTTGCGGCGGCGACCGCTTTTATTTGGAATAAGTACCAATACTCCTCATCAAATGTAATTTTGCGGGCATTAGGTAATTTGGCTGCTTTGGAGAGTTTTGATTTTTCGTCTAAGTTTCAATTTGATTCCGCGTCTGTTTTTATTGTCAAAGATTACGCGGATAATGTCCGAGTTGTTTTTGACGCACATGGGCAGATGAGGCCGGATGCCGCGAAAAAGACAGCGGAGATCAAGGCGGCTTTCAACGTCGAGGTCAAAACCCAGGATCAGAAAGAGGTCGGAAATGGCGCGTTTGACATGATCTATTTGAAAAACGATTCATTGTATTTGAAGATTAACCGGTTAACCATGCCTGGTCGTGAAGGCATAGATATCGGCCCCGACCAATGGATTCAGTTTTATGATAAAGGTATTTTGTCCGTTCGGCCGGCGGAGGCAGGATATTTGTCCGGCGGATATAATCTGAAATTAAAAGGTCTTGCGCAGGCTTTGAATTATACTATGCAGGTGTCGTTGGAAGTTTTTACTATTAAGACGCTTCCGGATGAAAAGATTGACGGTCATGACCAATATTCGTACGTTTTGCATAGTGCCGGTAAGGACGTTCTTAAGCTTTTTTTGAACGATCTTGTGCGGCGGGTTCCGGTTGCGGCGCCACTCTCATCGGACATTGATGATATCGCGGAAGCTTTTGAATCTTTGGACATCGCGCTTCTGATAGATAAAAAGACGGAGTTGCCGAGCAAAATAACTTTGGCCAAGCAAGTCCGGGATGTAAACCCGGCCGGACCGATTTCATTATATTACGAATTATATTTGAAAAACTACAATGGAGCGGGAGCCATAAAAGCCCCGGATTCCTATAAAACATTTGCGGAAATCAGAAGCGATTCGAAGTTTTTTGATGCTCTTTCCAACGAAGCCAATATGGACGGTTTAAAGTATTTGAAAAGCGGCCAATATGACATCGCAGAATCTCTTTTTGAGCAAGCAATCTTTTTGAACCCCTCAAACTATAAGCCGGTCAATAATAAAGGTATTATATCTGCCCGCAAGGGTGACCATGCCGGCGCAATTCGCATGTACCAGAAGGCCATAGAACTTGATCCGTCGTATGAAATATCGCAAATTAATCTTATTCAGTCGTATGTCAACAATAAGTACGATTGCCAGAAAGCAAAAAACAGCGCGGTTCAATTCATCGGCTCCCATGCCACATCAACAAATCTTAGAACGGTTCACGGTGTGCTTGCGCTGGCTTACGAATGCCTCGGAGATATTAGCAAGGCTTTGTCCGAACTTCGGATCGTAGAAAAAATTACAGTGCACGAATCATTTGGCGACTTCCGCTTGTACAACGATATCGGAACATATCTGAATTGGTTGGGCCACTACGCGGAAGCGATTTTGTATTATCAAAAATCTCTTATGATTTTAGATTCTGAACTGCCGCGTACTTCAGGGGATGTCGAGATCGCAATCGGCGACGCCTTCCAATATCAAGATATAAATATTTTTAAAGCGTCTCTGTATATGAATATAGGCAACGCATATTATAATAGTGTACAAATAGATTTTGCAAAAACATTTTACAAAAAAGCGGTAACGCTTAACCCTGGCCTGTATGATCAAAATCAGGCATTTTTCCGCAGTTTGGGGCTTTAAGGATAACCGTTTATTTCCTTGTTGTGACGTTCGGGGGCATTCTGCCTTTCAGCGCGTCGATTATTTCGAGAGTTTTTTTGTTCAGTCATAATAGTCGTGCAAGGTCAAAATCGGGGTCGCCTAGCTCTTTTTCGTGTCCCGCGATTTTGAAGCCGCGCTCGATGAGTTTCAGTAAATGGGTCAAAGTTATTCACACAATTTTCTTCATGTTCTTCATGAAATTGCTATATTTAAGCAAATAGCCGATTTATTTTTTGTTTTAAAATTATTTTAATGAGAAAACTAAGTTTAATCAGCATTAGCTTATCAATTTTATGGGGGGGGGGTCGTCATGTTGCCTCAAATTGCGAGTGCGTATACGACTAAAACCGGTATCATATCTGCCGATACAACTTGGCCAATAGGTACATATTTAGTAACCGGAACCGTTACAGTTAATTCCGGCAAAACTCTTACGATTGATGCTGGAGCGGTGGTCAAATTTGCAACTACCACGCAATTAACTATAAACGGAACACTCAATGCGATTGGCACTTCAAGCCCCATTTACTTTACTTCACAGAGAGACGATAGCGTTGGGGAAGACGTGGATGGCAACGGACCGGCTCCCGCAGCCGGACAATGGACAAAAATACAGTGCAATTCCGGAAGTGCCTGCAATCTTACGAATACGGTAGTCCGCTACGGCGGAAGCGGCGCCGGCTCTCAAATGATATATACAAATGGAGGGGTTGTAACAATAATTGATTCGACATTAGCTACTTCGAGTTCCAAAATTATATATCAGCAATCCGGCACTACAACGGTTAAGACATCAATTTTAGATAATGGAGCGGTTGGAATAGATCAAGATGCAGGCAATGCTATTTTTGCCACAACTACGATTCGGAATACTACAGGTTACGGAATTGACGCAATTGGAGCCGGGAAAACAACAATTGCAACATCCACTTTTACAAATAATACTACCGGAGCCGGATATTTTTTCCTGAACTCAGGATTAGTTTTATCTTCCACGGCAAACACAGCAACGGGGAACGGCAGAAATGGATTCACTGTTGAGAATACGCTTGGTACAAGCCAGACATGGAAAGGCGACATCCCGTACTACTTTGGGAGTGGTCTCACGATTGGAGCGGGAAAAACACTTAATTTGGAAGAAGGCGTAATATTAAAAGGAGCATCAACATCAGCAATTACTGTTTCGGGTATTCTAAATGCAAACGGAGAGGTTGAACTTCCTATTTATTTCACTTCAATTAACGATGATTCAATCGGTGGAGATACCGGTGGCAACGGTGCTTCATATGGCTCAGCCGGAAATTGGCGACACATACAAGTTAATGCGGGAGGAAAAGCAACTTTAAATCATAGCATTGTGCGATACGGTGGGAATTCCACCGGCGCACAAAATGCGAATATCTATGTCAATGGAGGATCATTGACGCTTACTAATGCCGAAGTTGCAACCAGCACTACATACGGGATAAAAATAGGGTCTGGTTCAGCGACAACTACATTTTCATTGCTGCATGATCAGGGATACGGGCTTGCCGTGGTTGGTGCCGGTACAGCAACAACCTCGTATAGCAACATTTACAATAATTCATCGTATGGCATGGCCAATACCTCGGGCGTTAGCATTAACGCAGAATTTAACTGGTGGGGAGATGAGTCGGGTCCGTATAATTTAGTGGAAAATCCTTCCGGTACCGGCAATGCAGTTTCAGCAGACGTTGACTTTAATCCATGGACTGGTTTGATTCATTTTACGACAGGAGGAGGTTCGGTTTTGTTTGGTGAAATTCGATACGAAGGTGATCCGGGCGCATATGTCGCTGAATGGCATAAAGCGATTAAAACTTGGAATGACGAAGGCCCCATTAATATTGCCACTTCGACTGGAAGCACTGATTTAGAGGTTTCAGTTATTGATACCTTGGATCCTCCGTGGGATAAACTAGCTGCACGCTGGAATGCGTATCCGATTGTCAGGGATACAATAAAATTGAATGCCGCTAAAATCGGTATCAATTCGGATGGAATTCAGAATACGATTACCCATGAATTGGGGCATGCGCTTGGCCTCGATCATAGTTTTGGAGGAAATATAATGTATGGCACGCAGACAACTCAGACTACACTAGGATTGCAGGATATTTCTGATATCCATTATAACTGGCCTTAATCAATTATAAATTATTAATAACAAAAATTAATTATGAACAATAAATTTTGGAAAGCAATAATAGTCATAGGTAGTTCAATCGGAATAATCGGTATTGTCGGTATCGGATTATATACAAATGTTATCAAGCTTCCATTCGTTGTCAGCACAATTGAAGCGCAGTTAACTGCGGATTTCAGTAAAGATAGAAACCTCGTTGGCGAATCCGATTTCGTTTTCGTCGCAAAAATATCTGATAAGTTGGGGGAAGAAGATGTATATGGAATACCAGTTACGTTATTTGAGGCAAAAATTATCGACAATATTAAAGGGCATTTAACAGGTACTGTAACTGTAGCTCAGGTAGGTGGGCACCAGTTTGGATTTCTATATATAGTTGCAAATGGGGATACACTCACGCAGGATAACAAGAAGGGAGACTATTTTCTTCAACCTGGTTCAACCTACATCCTTGCGGCTAGCGCACGGACAAAAGAAAATACTTATAGTGTATTACCAGCGTATGGTGCCATACTCATTTCAGATGATAATTCAGTATCTGACATAAATCTTCGTAATCTGGCTGAAAGTAGTCCGAGATTCAAACAATTACTTGCTGCTTATCCCGCTGAAAATGCGCCACAAATATTTTCAGAAAGAGATATAGTTCTGAACCGATTTGCGGACCTTCCGCAAAATGAGAAGACACAGGTCTTGACTGAGATAGGGCGTTTGGGTGCTAAGGAAAGATAAAGTAATCACAGAGATAAAGGAAGTAGTATAATGCGGAACGGAAAATCGCATTGACATACAGTAAAAAGGATTTTTTTGTTCAGTCATAATAGTCGTGCAAGGTCAAAATCGGGGTCGCCGAATTCTTTTTCGTGTCCCGCGATTTTGAAGCCGCGTTCTATGAGTTTTGCGATAGCCGCCATTTCTTTGGTCCTGTTGATCAGCGTTGCGCCGATTATTTCACCGTCTTTGATTATTATTCTGCCGTATCTGTCAGATTTTTTGGAGCCTCTGGTGATAAATACGCGGCCGGCTTCGGGGCGCGCGTCGCCCACAAATGCGATGGTAATGCCGAAACCGTTCGTGGTATAAAAAGAAACCAGGCGGAAAGGCTCGCGATGCCCCGTCATATTGAGACCGGCGACTCTACCCTGTACCTGCGCGTTTACCCAATTACCGAGCCGGACTTGCTCGCCTAAAATAACATCAGTGAATTCCGCCGAATCTCCGGCGGAATAAATATCGGGCATGTTGGTTTCCAGAAATTCATTGGTGGTTATTCCTCGCCCTACTTTGATACCCGCTTTAGCTATCCAGTCAAAAGGACAATATATGCCGACGCCTGCGACGACCATCTGGCAGGGAATATTGGTTCCGTCTTTTAGTACAACTCCGCTGACGCCGGCTGTTCCTTCAATGGAAGCCACCTCGTTATTTTTAATGATATTCACACCTCCTTTTCGAAGCGCCTCTTCTATTATGAGTCCCGCGGTCTCATCCAGCGTCGTCTGCCAATAATAAGGCTCCCGGATAACCAGGGTAATGCCGAGCCCGGCCATTCTGAGCATGTCGCATATCTCAAAGCTTACGAATCCGCCGCCGATGGCCACTGCTTCTTTGGCGGTTTTTGCGGTATCAATGATTTTTTTTGCATCGCCCAGCGTGCGCATTACAAAAACGCCGTTTTTTTCGGCGCCGGAGGCGCCGATGGCGCTGGCGCGCCCGCCTATGGCCAAAAGCAGTTTTTCGTATTCGATTTGCGCGCCATCATGCAGCGTGAGCGTTTTTACGGCGCAGTCGATACTTGCGGCTTTTGTGCCGGACTTCATTTGGATATTGTTATCGGCGTACCAGGAATCTTTTTTTAGCCAAATTGTCTCAAAAGGGATTTTTCCCAGAAAAAAATTTGGTTTTGAAAGCATTATGCGCGAATAAAGCAGAAAAGGCTCATCGGATATTATTGTGATAGAGCCGTTCTTGTCCGCGGCCCGTATTGTTTGCGCGGCAGTTGTGCCGGCAATTCCGCCGCCGACGATAACGTATTTAAAATGTTCTTTCATGCGCGTATTGAGTATAACAAAATTCTGAAAATTGCAATACAATAGAAGAATGACGTGGATATTAATTGTACCAATGGTTTTTGCTTTAATTCAGGACACGGGAAGCGTTGCAACTCCGCCCACTGCCGCTTCGGATGAGGTACCCGCTGCCGATTCCGGTGCCTCGCGCGCGACACCGACTTCAACGACGATTCCGGATCCTAAGCCTTCGGTAGCCTCAACCCCAACCCCAACCCCAATTCCAATTTCAACTTTCAAAGAACCGACAACTCCTCCGCCGGTGTTTGAATCTGAACACGATTACCCACCGGGTCAGGGACCTAAATCAAATTTGCCTTTGTACTTCGGGATAATTGCCGGGGCCGCGGTTCTTGGGTACGGATTGTATAGGAAGATGAATGGCGGCTCTATGGCAGAAAACCAAAAAGAAGACCGCAAGGAAAAATGCAATTACTTAAAAGCGACTATGGACAGTAAAATGCGCGAACTTGCCGATCTGGAAGGAAAAGCCAAGGGCAAGATCAAAGAGGCGGCAAAGAATAATTTAAAAGACGCGCTTTTATCGGAAGAAGAGAAGAAAATACTTGGAAAAATCGAACGCGCCAAATCAGAGTATGAAAAACTGAAAGCGCTTTACGAAGAGTGTATTGTTGATGCGGGTAGAGGCAAAACAAAAACTTTAAAATTCAGATCTTTTAAGGCGGATATGATTTTAAAAGGGGAGAAAACTTCTTCGTTGCGTCTTTTTGATGATAAAGACCTGGAGGAGGGGGATGAGCCTGAATTAATAAATTGGGAGACAAAAAAGATGTTCGACAAAGCAAAAATAGAAGAAATAAAAAAAAAAAAATTATCTGAGATCGGTGAAGAAGACCTATTGGGGCATGAGTCTTTTAAAGATGGCATAGTGGAAGCCCTTAAGCGATATTATGGCGATAAGGTCAGTCCGGAAACAACCGGCAAGATAGTCAGGTTTAAGTTAAAAAAATGATATAATGGACATGTCCAATAGGCATGTCCATTAGAATACCGGATTAAACAAGTTGCAAGCAGGTCAACTCCCGCCTGCCGGCGGGCAGACTTGCAAAAAAAATTCTTTCAGTTACACTCTCTTTTATGTTCGATGAATCAAAAGAAAGGGCGCTTCAAATAACTGAAGCGTTATACCGGACTACTGAACTTTTTTCCGACGCGGAACCGCTCAAATGGTCTTTGCGTCAGAACGCATTGGAAATTTTGAACAGCAGTCCTCAGGATCTCGGACGGGTTGAAAATCTGGTGAAGGGTTTATTTCTGAAGCTTGAACTGGCGGCAAGCGGGACATTTATTTCCAAAATGAATTTTGAAGTTCTGAAGCGCGAATATTCAAACCTGTTGTCCAAAATTATTTCTTCCAAAGAAGGTTATCAAGCCCTATTGGACAACATCGCCAAGCCTGTTGAGTCTGTTAAGGTATTGGACAAACCAAAATTTTCGGCAGTTGAAAGTAAGAAAAGTATTCCTAAAGAGACTCTATATCAAGAGGAAAGTTCAAACGGAAGCTCAGATGTTAACAGGCAAAAAGGCGATAGACAAGTGGCAATAATTGCCGCGTTAAAAGAAAAAGGCCCCTCAAGCGTGGGGGATCTGGCAGGCGTATTCGGAAATTCAATAAGCGGGAAAACTATTCAAAGGGAGCTGAACACTATGGTGAATTCCGGAACTATCAAACAGAATGGTGAAAAGCGCTGGAGAAGGTACTTTATATGATCTTCATGTAATGGGGTTTCCATGGAGTTATCCACAATAATATGTTTGCGGGCAGGCTTAATGGGTTTATACTTAAATTAAGGTAAATGAGAGTGTATATGTTAACTTAAAGCGGTTAGATTAGACTAAAACGGTACCCTTATTTAGGTGCGTTTTATTGGCTTATGACATCTAGTTAAACTAGTTTCGGAAGAGGTAGGTCACAACAAGCGAACTAGGTAACCGGATGCCAGAAGCGAATAAAAAGAGCTTGCTGGAACAGAAGAACTTTGAAAATTTAATAAAAAAGAGTGTAGAAAGAAACTAATTAAGCAAACAATCAGGAGTGTTAAGTCGGGTCGAATTTTTGAAGCGACTTGGCTCCATAAGAAAAATTATCAGGTTAGTTTAAAATCCAGCAGAATTAATTTTGTCGAATTACATTTTGTTGGAAAGTTTATTAAAAAAATTAAATTATGAATTCAATAAAACACAAAACTGCAAGAAAGATCACTTCAGTTTTATTGAGTGCAACCACAATGGTTTGGTTGGCTGGCGCGTCGGCTTTACTTCCGACTGTCGCTTCCGCCGATGCGGCCACTGATGCACTCATCGCGCAATTGCAAGCGCAGATCGCCGCTTTGTCCGCACAGCTCGCTGCGCTGTCAGCAAGCTCTTCCACAAGCGCAGGCTGCAGCTTTACCCGCGATCTGACTCTCGGATCAAAAGGTGACGATGTTACTTGCTTGCAGAATTATCTCAAATCGAAAGGATTCTTTACGTATGCCGGAGGAGCAACCGGATACTTTGGTTCAATTACCCAATCTGCAGTAGCTGCTTGGCAATCATCCAATGCAATTACTCCTGCGGCCGGTTACTTCGGACCAAAATCACGGGCAGCATACTCCGCAATGGTTAGCATTACTCCACCCGCACCTCCATCAGTGCCCAGCGGACCAACGCCGGTAGTGCCGGCAGGAACGGGACTTAGCGTAATGGCCGGCACGCAACCCGCAAACTCTTTGGCGCCGCAAAGCGCTGCTTTGCTTCCATTTACACGCATCGTTCTTTCCGCCAGCGCGGACGGAGATGTGACAGTAACCGGAATCACAGTTCAGAGAACGGGCCTTGCGCAAGACGCAGTTTTCTCCGGAGTCGTACTCTTGGATGAAAACGGAGTACAGGTTGGCAACTCAAAAACATTTAACTCAAATCACCAGGCAGTGATAGGCGACACTTTCATTGTTCCTAAGGGAACCAGCAAGACCTACACTGTTGCGGGAAACATGGCCGCAAGCCTTGCTTCTTACGCAGGTCAGGTTGCCTATCTTACTGTCAACGGCGTAAACAGTGCGGCAACGGTTTCAGGATTACTTCCGGTAACCGGAGCAGGACACACAATTAACGCCAGCTTGACCATCGGTTCAGCTTCGTTGTTTACATCAACATTTGATCCGGATTCAGCTTCAACCCAGAACATCGGTACTACCGGATTCAAATTCATGGGTCTCAAAATAACCGCAGGCTCAGGAGAGGACTTGCGCCTTACGACCGTCAGGCTCAACCAGACTGGTTCAGCGGGTTCAAGCGATCTTGGTAACGTGGTTGTAGTGGCAGACGGAGTATCTTATCCGACAACCCTTTCAACCGACGGCAAGTACTACACCGCGAGCTTTGGCTCGGGAATAGTGCTTACAAAAGGCAATTCGCTTGAAGTATATATCCAGGGAGATATTGTAGGCTCAAATTCGGCCGGCAGAACCGTCCAGTTTGATCTCTACAAAGCGACCGACATATATGCGAAAGGTGAGAATTATGGTTATGGCGTAACGCCGACAGCCGGCGAATCCACAGCCGCGGCCACAACCGCTTCAGAATTTACGACCGGATCACCGTTCTTCAGCGGTTCAACAATTACGGTTGCCGCAGGAACAGTGACGACTGTACAGAAAGCAGTATCTGTAGCCGCGCAAAATATTGCGGTAAACGTATCAAACCAGGTACTTGGCGGGTATGAAACCGATATTAAGGGTGAACCTATCTCGGTTGCATCCCAGGTATTCCACTTCGCTACTTCGACAGCTGTTATCGGAGCCTCTATGATTACGAACATTTCGCTCTATGACGCGAATGGCGCGGTAGTCGCGGGGCCGGTTGACGCAGTCGCAGACGGCGTTTCAGGACAGAAAGTAACTTTCACTGACACTGTAACTTACCCCGTCGGCAAGCGCGTTTACACGCTAAAAGGTAAAATTCCTACGACTGCGGCAAATGGTGCGATTATTACGACAAGCACCGATATAGACACTGACTGGACAACCGTTACGGGCCAGACAACCGGAAATACGATTTCACTTGGTACAACAGCCTCATTCAATATGAATGCCGTAACCGTGAAAGCCGCCGCTCTTGCTATCAGCATTTCAGCGAGCCCGGCTGTACAAAACGTTGTTGCCGGTTCACAGGGCAAAGTTTACGCAAACTACCAATTTGACGCGACGGGATCAGGAGAAGATGTACGCTTCTCTTCGTTTACCGCTACTCTTACCGGTACCACGGGAAACGTAACAGGTTGTCAGTTGTGGGACGGCTCAAAGGCGCTGAATACGGGTTCAAATGTTGTGAATCCGGACGCAGCGACCGAGGTATTCACATTCGACCAACAGTTGACTGTCACAAAAGGAACGATAAAGACTCTTGCGCTTGCTTGTAACGTAGGTTCGTCGGCATCAGGTGCGAATGCGTTCGGTATTACGACCTCGTCCACCAACCCGACGGTCACAGGAGTTACTTCCGGTACATCAGTTACCGCGACAGGCGGAACCTTGGTTGGTCAGGCATTAACGGCAACCTCTGGAGGAAGCTTGGCGGTATCAGCTGATTCGTCAGCCCCCTCATACACTGTAGTTGCTTCAGGAAGCACGGGCGTAACTGTAGGCGTGTTGAAGTTCAGAGCAACCAACGAACCGGTCAATTTGAATCGCGTTGGCTTGAAACTGACAAGCGTGGCCTCAAGTTCTCCGTCTGATGTTGTGCAGGTAACACTGTGGGATGGAATCACGCAGGTAGGTTCTGCAATCTTTGCAGGATCCAGCATGTTCTCCACATCGACTTTGTCTTCCACTGTTGTTCTTCCGAAAGACGCGGACAAGACTTTGATCGTCAAAGCTGACCTCGCGCAGATCGGAACTTCACAACCCGGAACACAAGGACACTTGATAATTGTTGATGTTGACACCGCAAGCACCAATACCCAAGGTACAGGCGCTGATTCAGGTGCAACAATCAATGCGACCGGAAGCACGGAATTCTCAGGAGTCCGCGTCTTCAAGACTTACCCGACTCTCGCGGTCGACACATCATTGCCTTCAACGGGAGTTTCTGACGGACGCTTGATGCGCTTCAAAGTTACCGCAAACAGCAACGGTCCGGTTGGCATCTACCAATTTAAATTGAATGTTGCCAGCACATCGTCAGCTACTACAGGAACTACCGTCACAGGAGTAAATGTTTACGCGTTTAGCGACTCATCATACTCACAGGCTATCTCCGGAACAGGAGTAAGCAGCGGCGGTCAGATTAGTTCTTCGAACCAATCAGTAGGCGGAACCGGTACTGTAACGATTACTACGCAGGGAACTCAGGGAATTCAAATCCCGGCCGGATCAACCTATTACTTTGAAGTTCGAGCTACTGTTTCCGGAACTGGAACAACCTACTCGGTCATTACGACTTTGAGCGGTGATTCCGGATACCCGGCTATACCTTCGACGAACACTGCGGACACTCGATTCATGTTGAATACAGCTACCACATCGCCGTTGAACTTCTTGGGTACAAGCAACTTTGTGTGGTCGCCTAACGCAACAGGAACGTCAGTTCTCCTTTCAAACGATTGGACAAATGGGTACGCGTTACCAGGATTCCCATCCAACGGCTTGATAGTAACCAGAACGAACTAGTAAACCACTTGTGTCCCGCTTCGGCTTTCTTAAGCCAGGCGGGAGGTTTGCAAAACCCCTCCGACCCAGGTCGGAGGGGTTTTTGCTTTTGTGGAGTTTTTTGTTATACTGGGCCAATGAATGACAGAATAAGGAAAATGAGCGTTATCGTTTTTTTTGGCATCGCGGCCGCTTCAGTTGGATATTATATCTATAAAGATATGAATACCAAATCATTGCCGGAACCGGCCTTAAATGTGGAAATTCCGGAGAATGGGATAACTGCGACAGGCGATTACACAATAGAGGAGGTGCCGGTTGTCTCAAAAGTAAAGCAGCCCGACCTTGACCGCGGAATAGTTTTTGCCGCAAATATCGCCCCCGAAGCAAGAAAAATGCTGCAGGCAAATGTTTTGGCAACAATCAATGAGTTGAAAAAAAACAGTTTACAGGGCGATATTTGGACCGCGCTCGGGGTAAACCTTAAAGTGGCGGGGGATTATAAAGGCGCAGAGGAAGCATGGCTTTACGCGGCCGCAATAAGTCCCGATTATGCCGTCCCATTGGGCAATTTGGCTGATTTATATGCGTATTATTTGAAGGACTCGGTTAAGGCTGAGGAAAGTTATAAAAAAGCCTTAGCCCTTTCGCCCGAGCAGATTTTCCTATGGAGGGCGTTCCACGATTTTTATAAAGGC
>CAZXFC010000035.1:0-12960 GCA_964640425.1 uncultured Candidatus Saccharibacteria bacterium
AGGTCCGGGGTTCAATCCCTCGAGCGCGCACAATGAAAAAAACTGACTATCATAAACGTCTTCTGGCAAAGAGCGCTGACTTACAGATTTACGATTCTCGCTTACCGTATCGGCGAAGTCTGCGAGCTTTTGATCCTGATACTGATGTGGACCGCGATCTACGGAACAGAGAAAAACATCGGCGGGCTGACACTGCACGAGATGATAAGTTATATCCTTGTCGGAAACTTCTTCCACGCGATAATACGCAATTTTCTTTCCAGCATGGTTGCAAGAGACATCAGAGACGGGTTTCTCTCAATGTTTTTGATAAGACCTATGTCTTACTTCAGATATGTTCTTACGAAGGAAATTGGGAGGATATCGTTAACAACCCTAATGTCAGCGGCTTCGCAGATAATTGTGATGGCTTTTTTTTATAAAATACTTGTATTGAATTTTGATCCTTTATACCTTATCCTGATAACCGCAATGGTCATACTGGCTTTTATTATCGAGCTTTTGCTTTCATATCTCGTCGGGCTTATCGCTTTCTGGACGGATGACGTGGACGGAATCTACGCGACGATAGAAAGAATAAAAAAATTCTTTTCCGGAGGATATTTTCCGATTAATCTTCTGCCCGCCGCATTCATCAAAGCAAGTTTTCTTATGCCCTTCGCATATTCGTTTTTCGTGCCGACGCAGCTCTATCTTAAAAAAATAGATATCGCCACCGGGCTCCGGGGATTATTTGTGCAAATAGCATGGATCATGGTTCTTTATTTGCTGATACAAATAGTCTGGAAAAGAGGCTTAAGAAAGTATGAGGGAGTGGGAATATAAAAATGAAAACAATAGAATCGAAAAATCTTTCAAAAAACTATGAATATTACCGGAGCGAGCCGGGTTTACGCGGCGCCCTCAAATCCTTTTTTTACAGGAAAATGCTCTCCGCCGAAGCCGTAAAGGATATAAGTTTTTCGATCAACGAAGGCGAACTTGTGGGGTTCCTCGGCCCGAACGGGGCCGGAAAGACGACAACCCTCAAAATGCTTTCGGGCATACTCTACCCCACAAGCGGAGAGGTGCGGGTACTTGGGCATGAACCTTTCAAAAAGGAACGAATTTATCAAAAACAATTCGCGCTCGTCATGGGACAAAAAAACCAGCTTTTGTTCGACCTTCCCGCCATCGAAACTTTTAATTTAAATAAAGAAATATACGAAATTTCAGAAAAGGAGTTCAAAAGCAATTTGGACGAGCTTATCGACCTGTTCGATATAAAAAATATTCTAAATATTCAAGTCCGCAAGCTTTCCCTGGGACAAAGAATGAAATGCGAACTTGTGGCGGCGCTGATCCATAAGCCGAAAGTTTTATTTTTGGACGAGCCGACAATCGGACTTGATGTCATCGCCCAAAAAAATATCCGCGATTTCATAAAAAAATATAATGAGGAAAAGAAAACAACTATTATACTTACTTCCCATTATATGGAAGATATAAAGGAGCTTTGCAAAAGAGTTATAATCATCAATCTAGGGCGCATCATCTATGACGGCGAGCTGGACGACCTTATCAGAAAATATGCCACCCACAAACTCATTAAAATTACTTTTAGCGGGAAAGGGGCTTTGGAAAAAGATCTTGCGGGTTACGGAGAGATCAAAAATTTCAGCGCGCATGCCGCAACGATTAGAATGCAAAGGGACCGCGCAAAAGAAACAGCGGCCGCAATATTAGCTTCATCGCTTCCTGTCGACGATATTTTGATCGACGAAATAGACGCCGATGAAGTGGTTCGTAAAATTTTCAGTTCAAACAAAGCTTAAGTCAATATTTGATCAGGGATTTTACTTTGTATGCCGCCAGTTTTTCGCGTCCACCCATGGGAAGTTCGAGTAAAAAACAAGCGCCTACGACTTCACCGCCGAAATGCTCGCTCAGTTTGATTGCTGCTTCGGCCGTTCCGCCGGTCGCCAGCACGTCGTCCACAATGAGCACCTTTTCTCCTTTCTTTATCGAATCGATATGCATCTCAAGCGACCCTTTGCCGTATTCCAAATCATGCTCTCTTAAAACTTTCTCCCATGGCAGCTTCCCTTTTTTCCTTACGATTACCATGCCCGCGTTCAATATATAAGCGACTCCGGCCGCGAGCAAAAAACCGCGGGCGTCTATTCCGACAATCTTATCAACTCTCTCTTCCCTGAATAGCCACGCCAGCCCGTCGATAGTCGCGTGAAATGCGTCTCTGTCTTCCAGCAAAGGCGTTATGTCTTTGAAATTAATGCCCGGCGTCGGGAAATCCATTACCTCCCTTATTTTGGACTTTAGCAAATGTTCCGGTTCCATAGTACTATTATACAACTAAAAAACCGCTGTGTTTTCCCGGCCTATCGTCCTTTGGCGCTGTAATCATACGCTTTGCGCGAACCTATTTTGAGCGGAAGGAATGGTGCGCGCCGCATAAAATTTTACAATCCGGATTGACTATCTTCAATCGGATTTTCTTTTATCTTTTGCAGAACAATACCTTTTAGGATATCTGCATTTGCCCTTGTTAATCCGGGAATGCTGACTTTATTTCCAGAAAATCCAACCATTTCCAATTGCTGCCGCTGTTGAGCACCAAGTCTCATTCCAAAAATTTTCTGATCTTGTGGTGCGGATAAAACTCCGCCGCCCTGCGCAGCATTTTCAATAGTCAACGAAGCTAGTCCAAAAATTCTATCAAATAAATCTTGTTTGACAAAAAGATTTTGGATTACACCATAAGGAATGTGCCTCTGTTGTCTTGAAAGAATACCTTGTCGCAAGGTTAAAAACTGCGGCTCAATAGAATAGTGAAATGTTGCTCGGCGCAATATCGCCATCATCAAGCTAAATGGTACGACAGCAACATAAACCCAAAAATAAATTTTCAGTTCAGAGTCTTTAAACAAACTTTCCCAAAGAGAAAGGTCATCGTATGAAATGCTCCAATTAAAAAAGAAAATCGCGATAACAATAAAAACTACCAAGTAATAAATTATGGACTTAAATACCCATAATCCCCGAATCGGATAATCTTTTTCCGTAATAATTACGTCCATAGATTTTAAGATATCGGGTTATTAGTCTGAGGATTTACTGCTCTGTTCTTGCTGATTCTTTGCTTTATTGTTTCCAAAAGAATTCCGCGCAACCCTTCTGCTGCTTGTTTTTCAACTCCGTCTATATGCGCTTCTACTCCGGAGGAGATGGTTGCGCTGGACAAATGAACATCATAAAGACCGAAAAGTCTATCGAGTAAATCTTGATCAACATAAACATCTTGAATGCGCTCGTATGGAAGCGTAATTTCCAGCGGCGTGATTGGTCCTTTTTTAATTTGAATAAAATCCGGCGTTAAATCATAAAAATAAACCGCAAAATACCAACGCTGATAAAAGTATGTCGGCACGATAATAACGAGTAGAAGCACAAAGAATCCCAACGTTACAAGTCCCTTGTAGTAACCTGCGGTTGCGATTTCTGCCGCATCCAGAACAAAATAAGCTCCGACATACATTACTCCAAAGAAAATAACCCATCCGAGAACTACTTTTAAAGTTTTCTTTGTAATTTTTTTAGGACTTAAGGGGTATTGTTCCCTTGTTTTACTCATCGCGATGCGCATAGTTTTTTATTTAGTGTTAATTATTTTGTTCAATAACTCGACGCAAGTTATTTTGAAAAACGTATGATTCAGGATCAAGTTCGATTGCTTTTTTCAATTCTGCGACTCCCTGTTCTTTATCCCCAAGACACAAATATGAAAGTCCTAAATCATTATGTCCCCAAGCCCATTTTGGAGCCAACTCCACCGCTTTTAATGAAAAATCCAAGGCTTTTTTACAATCATTTTTCCCAAGACTGATTGCGGCGAGAGTTACGTAAGGACCTTCAAATTTAGGATCAAGCCGTATCGCAAGCAATTCCTCGCTTTCTGATTGATCAATGTTTCCGAGATTATAATAAGAAAGACCTATCCAATAGCGCGCAACAGCCTCTTCTTTATCTGTGGTCGCTTTTGTTAAAAGTTCATTTGCTTGTGTTAGAGATTCTGAATATTTACCGCCACCCCACAATAGTCTAACTTTGTTAACCTCATTAAGGTAATTTTTTGAATACTGATTATTTTGTTGAGTTGATTCGACAGATGTATTATTCGATAAAAAAGATTTAATATCGTTAATTACACCTCCTTCGGGTTTTACAGTAAAAAAATATATGTATGCAGAAATTCCACCGATAAGAACTATTAAAACCAAAACAATGATAACAAATTTCTTATCTATTCCCGGAACACTATTCTGGTTACTGTTTACGGATGATTGTTCAAGCACAACAATTGCATTCTAACATAATCAGCCAATTAAATCATCAATGCTTACCTCAAGAGCTTTTGCCATTTCCTCAATGGTGCGCAGGAGAGGATTTGAACCTCCATGGGGTTACCCCCGCTACCACCTCAAGGTAGTGCGTCTGCCAATTTCGCCACCTGCGCGTTATTAAATATTAACCTGCGTAAAATATTTATTCCACCGCCTCCGCTTTCTCTTTTGGCGCCTCAGCCGCTTCCTTTGCGGCAATTTCCGCTCGCCTTGCCTCGGCAAAGCTAACGCGGACCGATTTCATTTTTTTGCGAATATCTCTTGCCGCTCTTTCGCGGACATAATATAGTTTTGCGCGTTTATACTTGGCGCGCGCTTTTATTTCTATTTTATCTATGTCGGGAGAATACAGAGGAAAAATTCTCTCCACTCCCACTCCGCTGACTATCTTGCGTACGGTGAAAGTCGCCCCCGGCTCCGCGCCGTGCTTCCTCCCAAGAACTAGCCCTTCAAAAGCCTGAATGCGGGTCTTGTCGCCTTCTTTTACTTTTTGGTATACCCGAACCGTGTCCCCTGCGCGGAAGTCGAGCTTCTTGCGGATTTCAACGTTGACCGGTGAAAATATTAAATTCAATGTCGGCATGGAAAGAGTTTATCACAGGTTTTAATAAAAGGCAAAGCCAATGCAGCCTCTTCACTTTCCTCGCCTCGCTGCTGCTCGCTCAGGGATGCTGCTGCATAACCCGCTCAGAGTCTCATTGGCTCTGCTTAAGCACGCGCTCCAAATCTTCCGGCAAGTCGGCTTCCAGCCGCAATCTTCCGCCTCCGGAGCGTGAAAATTCAACAGCCGAGGCGTGCAAAAATTGCCGGGTCAATCCTCCGGGACAAACAAATCTTTTCCCCGCGTAGAGCTTGTCACATACCACAGGATGCCCGATAGCCGCAAAATGCGAGCGGATCTGGTGCGTTCGCCCGGTTTTCGGATAAGCTTCAATCAACGTAAACACTTGGTTGTCCGACAACCAAGTGAATTTCTTGAGTACCTTATACTCCGTAACCGCCTCGCGGATTTTGCCTCTTTGTTCGCCGATTGCCACGCGCTTCAGCGGCGTTTTTTTGCTCCGTCCGATTGCCAAATCAATAACCCCTTCTTTATTTTTTACTTCCCCTACGACCAAAGCTGAATAAGTTTTTTTTATTTCGCGGTTTTGGAAAAGTTTTTTTAAATATTCCCGCGTCTCGACATTTTTCGCGAAAAGAATTACTCCGGAAGTATCTTTATCCAGACGATGAACCGCCAAAAGTTCCGGCCTTATGATGGTAGCCCAGTCAAAATTAACTCCGTATGGCTTGTTTACCGCGGCTAAATCTCCATCTTCATAGATAATCTCCAATTGCATATCCATTAATTCAATGCTAGCTTTATAAAAGAATTGGGGCAAATAAGTGGCAAAAAAAATGCTTTGCGTGGACATCGGAAATGTTTTGATCGAATTCGACGGATCCAAAATAAAAACATTGCTGGCCAGCAGAGATGACTGGCAACAATTCCTGAATGAATACAGTCAATACGATTTGGGAGATATGTCGCTTTTGCAGTTTTTTAACAAAACAAAAAAGTATTTCAAAAGCGGAATTTTTTTTACCGATTTCGCGCGCGCCTACGCCGATTGCATCGATAAAATCCATGCGCCCATGTTTAATGAGCTCCTGCGGTTTAAAGAAAGCGGCCGCGGGCGGCTGGGGTGCATTACCGACAACAATCCGTTTTGTTTTAATCACATTGCGCTGCACTTCCCGGAAATTTTCGAACTTTTCCGCGAATACGACTGGTACAAAAAAATTTACAAAGACCTTTGGATCGTCTCATGCGAGATAAGATCCTTAAAAAGCAGCGGCATGCCATTTGCGCATGCTCCGAAAGAATTCGGATTTTACAAAGAAGAAGGCTGTTTAGTGGATGATATGCAAAAAAACGGCAAGGCGTGGATCAAGGAAGGATTTGCCGCCGATTCTTTTTTTCAATATAAAATCCGCAGCGAAAGCAACCATAAGCAATTTCAAAAATTTCTGGACAAACATTTCCCGGCCGTTTCGTAATTCCCCCGACCCCTCTTAATCCTAAGAGGGGCGTTTAATTCTTATTTTACGATACTTCCCGGAGGAACTTCGCCCATAGGAGCAAGCAGGATCGGAGCCCCCTTATCATCAGCGGCGAGCAACATGCCCTGCGATTCCAATCCCATTAATTTACGCGGTTCAAGATTCGCGACAATAACAATATTTTTTCCGACCAATTCTTCCGGCTCATATGCCTTTCCAATTCCAGCAATAATTTGCCTTGCTTCTGCTCCTATCGAGACATCAAGCTTTATTAATTTATCGGAACCCGTCACGCGCTCCGCGATCATGACCTTGGCCACACGAAGGTCCGCTTTCTTAAATTCGTCGTAAGATATTGTTTCCATATTATTCCAAATAAGCTTTATCTTCCCAGCACCACGTCCAAGTTAATTTAGTGCCCGTGGGCAGAGGTACTATAATAGGATGTTTGGTCTCCAGCCAATGCAGGCGGTTGTGGGCTTTGTGCGATTCGCAGCAAAAAACATCGCCACAGCTCGTGCACAGGCGGAGATTTTCCGTTTCATTGCATTCTTCGCACCGTTTCTTCACGGATTCGGTTATCTTTATTTCCCCAACGTGCGGGCAATTTTCTTTTTTTATTTTTGGACTCGACATTACTTGATTTTAGCTGAATTATAGTTAAAATCAAATTACTGCGCCCATAGCTCAGTGGTAGAGCGTTCCCTTGACATGGGAAAGGCCTGAGGTCCGATCCCTCATGGGCGCACATCGTAGTGAGAGGTGTTTCGTAACCGAGTTGCTTGATGCTCTGGCGCGACCGCAAGAGCCGGCTTTTTTATTTTGCTAAGCGGTTTTTTCTTCTGCTAAACTTATCAATTTATTTTTTAGCGTAAGCCTGCTTTTGAGATTAAATAGCAACTCGCGCTTCTCCATCATCGTTCCATCGGTCAGGATATAAATCGCATATGATTTCGCATCGAATGATTCCGTTTCTATATTTTTTTCCTTGCTCTTGCCCAAAACGATTTTCCTGAATTTATTGCATCTCGTTATTTCATCCTTGAACTTTTGTTGCACGCCAAGCTCATTGATATCAAGTGTATCAAAGATTTGGATGATCTGCTCTATAATTTCCTCTTCTTTGCGATGAGCCAGTAGCGCATTTTGCCGAGAAAAGGAAAATTGAAAATGTCGTAGAGGATCCTGAAACAGGAAAGGCGCGTATATACGAAAAAACCATGGACGCGGATTTGAAGATATAAAGCATTTGCATTTTAGGAATATTTGCGCTATACTTATATTATAAGAACGTTAAAATCGAAATACTTAAAAGCATCGGGGGTTACGTATTAAACAATTTTTTTTAATAAACGCAACATTTATTATCTTCGATTTAGAGATATGAAAACCCGAAGCCCAAAGCCTCGGTTTTTATATTCTTAAATTTAAAGGTCGGCTACATTATTCGCGCATAAATTATTTTATGGCTAATTTACCAAAATACACGTTGAAATTCGACGAGAAAAAGGAAAGGTGGGCACTTGAGAACGATAAAACCAACAGAACCGTTAAAACTTTTGCAACGAAAGAAGCGGCTACCGTTGGCGGAGTCTTAGAAAGGGCCGTTGGAGAAAATGGCGGGTCGGTGAAGATACAGAAGCTGAACGGTAGATTCCAAGAAGAGCGTACTTATCCTGGAGAAAGAGATCCGAAAGAATCCAAAGGATAATTAATATTAGAAGTCCTTAAGAATGAAACGCTACCTAACCCAGGACTAGCGTCTCATTTGTATCAGAAATTATTTAAGAGCATCCCAAATAACAGATTCTTGAAAACCCCACTCCATCATCTTTTTAAATATTTTCATATTCAAAAATTTATGGAGGTTATGTTGAATCGTATATTTGGCGCCGGTTTTCGGATGCTTCACCAAACAATGGCTGCCGCTGCCTCTTCGGCAATCGACTTCAAGTCCCAGTTTTTTACAAGCCCTCAGCCAATCCAGTTGTTTCAGATCTGAAAAGCCTCCTTGCATATCTATTTGGTTGCATATACTTTTTGCGACATCGTAACCGGTTCGTTGTCCGTCTTTATCAAATCGAAATTAACAAACTAAGGAGGCACTTCGAAATAAGTAAAAATAGCGTCTTTAATTATTTTCCCACTTTCCTTAATATCGTTACCGCCGGTAATAATCCCGTCGATATTAACAGATTCAGCGGACCAGCTTCCGTCCGGATGATATTCGATTTTAAAATTGATGCCTCCAAGCTCATGAAGTTTTTTTTGCATATCAAAAAAGGCAGGATTGCGTATTTCCTTAAAATCAAAGCCCATTTGGCGCATTAATTGACTTACATTAAATAGAATTTTTGTGAGCATGTATCTTAATTTAATTTTACCATTAATATGTTTGCCTTAAATACCGGTTTATCCACAAATGAGATATCGTGTATTCTTATCATGCTTTCATGTTTTTGTCGAGAAAATGCCCACTGACCGAAAATACTCATTGTGCTACGCCTATCTTCATGAAAAAGCATTTTTTAAAATTTATTTTATTATATAGGTCTTGCATTAAAAGTAAATTTTGGCTTTGTTTTTAAACCACCGTACAAACGTCGGAAGATCGTTGTCACCGATCACGTCTTGCACCGGAAAAGTAGAAAGTTCTCCGTGCCGGGAATAATAAATGCCGAGCCGATTGATTTCATGGTCCGCATCGCCAATGCCGCCGATTTTATAAAGCGCATAGTACCCGAGCAGTTGGTTTAGCATCGCGCGATCGAATCTTAAGTACTTGGTGGTCTTGATATCGATGAGCGTGTTATCAATCAGTAAGTCGGCGTCAGCGCCCTCGACAAGTTCGGAAGCTTTGCCAAATATCGGATTGAGCAGGCAAACCTTACGGGCGATAAAATCTTTTGGATTTACGATCCTTATCAGGTTTTCAAGGTCGGCGATATCCTGCTCGTCGATAATCCCGAAATTCGCACCAAGGCGACCCTCGCGACAAACCCGATCCAGTTGGGCGAGGCGCAGCGAGCTTTCCATGATATCTTTTGTTATTTCGCCATTCCTTAAATAATCGTTATATAGCCTCCTGGCTTTTTGAACAATCGCCAGCGCTTTTTCGTATGTTCTCCCATATATTTGTTCTAAGGCAAGTTCTGCAACCCATGTGTCGGTTAACGCATTCGAGTTTAGCCTTTTCAAATAGAACCTGAACAGATAGTCGAAAGCGGTGCCAACAAGCATATAATTGTTGGTGAGTGGTTCTGCGGACATGGATTTTTCCAAAATAAACTTCGGCATTGCAAATGTTTCTCGAAATTTTATCCGCACTTCTTTAATTTTGACGAAAGAGGTTAGACTCATGATTTTGTTGAGGAATTAAATTTAACAATGCATCCGATAAGGAAAAATTTAAAATGTCGTACAATGCCCCGAATTCGGAAAGGCCTTTACACGCGCGGCACAAGAAGATAAATTGAAATATCTTCTATGATAACCGTCACCGACCAACAACTCGAATTATTTATGTCCTTCTTTCGCGGGCGGGCGGATGTTTATGCTCGCCGATGGGAGAAAAATGGAAAATCCGGCTATAGTCCCGCGTACGATTTTAACTGGGACGAATTTTGGGCGCATAAACGCCGGGGCGGGTCAATGAAAGATTTTGAAAATAAGAAACTTTTGCCGCTCAATAAAGAAGTTATCAAAAAACATCTCTTTGGGCAACATGTTGTTGGAATTTATCCGATTTTAACCGACAATACTTCATATTTTCTGGCAGCTGATTTTGACGGCGCGACATGGAAAAAAGATGCCGATAAATTATTAAACGCCTATGCGGAGATCGGGCTGAACGCTTATCTTGAGCGTTCCCGCTCCGGCAACGGAGGCCATGTTTGGTTGTTTTTCTCTGGAAGCTATCCTTGCTATAAAAGCCGACAAATTGCAATCGAATTGATACGGCGCGCATATAATGTTTCCGAATTTGAAAAAGAAATCAGTTTTGATCGATTATTTCCAAACCAAGACACTCTTACGAGAGCCGGATTCGGTAACCTCATTGCTCTGCCGTTTCAAGGGAGATCGTTTTTAGAGAAGAATGCTTTGTTTGTCGACCCGGATACCAACCAGCCGTTTCCAGATCAGTGGGCATTTCTTCAAAACATTAAAAGGTATTCTGCTCAAGAGCTGGATGCCGTGCACGCGCTACTTTTGCCCGGCAACGCACATAAAGAAACAATACCAACAACAAGCGGCTTGTCCTTTATTGTTAGTAATAATATAACATTGCCCCGAACACGGCTTTCTCCACAGATAATTCATTTTCTTAAAGATGAACTTAACTTTTTAAATACCGAATATCTTACTAAGCGGCGGTTGGGCAAGTCGACATATAAGGTGCAAAAGTATTTTAAATTAATTGACGAATCAGGAGAAGCCATCTCTTTGCCTCGAGGTTTTTTAAATAAATTTACTACATTTTTAGATAGCCAGCACATTACATATACTACACATGAAGATCATGCCGTATTAGACGAAATAATTTTTAATAATAATTTTGAGCTTACTCCAGCACAGGCGAGAGTCGTAATACAGGCCACAGAACACAATCAAGGTGTAATCGTTGCGCCATCAGGAAGCGGCAAAACGATAATGGGATTGGAGTTAATTGCTCATAGAAAACAACCAGCACTTATATTGGTACACAGGAAACAAATCTTTGATCAGTGGGTTGACCGCATACAAGCATTTTTAGGTATTGCGAAAACACATATTGGTCAATATTCGGGGGTTAAAAAGAAAATTGGAAAGCAAATCGCCGTTGGCTTGCTTCAAAGCCTTGTAAGAAAAGGCGATCTATCCGAACTAAGAAATTCTTTTGGAACAATCATCGTTGACGAATGCCACCATATTCCAGCATCTACTTTTCGAGAGGTCATAGCCCAATTAAATCCGAAATATCTTTACGGGCTTACCGCTACACCAAAACGCAAGCATAACGATGAAAAACTTATCTATGTTTATATCGGAGATATTATTGCTCAAATGAGCGCGCCCGATATTTATTTCAATGAGAAAAAGATTATCGGGAGCGCGCCCGATATTTTGATACGATCCACGAATCTGGATGTGCCGTTTAAATTTACTACTGATAATTTTCAATTATTAGCAAAAATTATTTCTTGCGATACAGGGCGCAATCGGTTGATTGTAGAGGATATTTTAGCAGAAACAGGCAAGAATAAAAAAGTTCTTGTGCTAAGCGAGCGCAAAGAGCATTTTGAAATTCTGAATATGTATCTAAAAACTAAGTGCGAAACCATTGTTATTTCCGGAGATGATTCCGCAAGTTCGCGAAAATCAAAACTTGCTCAAATTGAAAGCGGCCATTATCAAGCGATTCTTTCAACGGGACAATTCTTTGGGGAAGGTGTTGATGTTCGCGGCATCACCTGCCTCGTACTTGCGTTTCCCTTTGCGTTCGAGGGCAAGCTTGCCCAGTACATGGGCCGGCTTCGCGATATCGGAGCTCAAAAACTCATTATTGATTTTAAGGATAAAAATATCCCGTTTCTTGAAAAGCAATTTAAGCAGCGATTGAGATACTATAAAAAACTGGATGCAAAAATTACGAGTCTCGGATAAGACATCGACCGAGACACCCTTCCTATGTCTCATTTGTCTCATTTAGCTTAAAAACCGACCCGACCGAGAGGCCTAAATCCGATATGCTAAAATAGGCTAAAGAACCCTTACGGGGTCTCAACCTATAAATTCCGATCCCTCGTGGGCGCACCGCAAAAAAATAACCCTTGCGGGTTATTATAAATTATATTTCCTGTGGACTGTCCAAATACCGTCATCTTGTTTCAGAATTGAAATATTATCAAGTTCTACGGTATAGTCGAAAGTTTCGCCCGCAAGAAATTCCCAAACCTCATCGAATTTTTCGGTTAATCCTTCATGAATAAGTGACGAGTGAAGTATGCGGTTTTTTTCGAATTTTCGAAAAACAAGCCATGGAAGTTTTTTTAGTTCTCTATCGAGATCTTTGACCAGACCAACTTGCCCGGAAGAAGGCATTACGTGCACATAAATCACGTCTTTGTCGAACGAGCCAAAACCCGTAAGATTCAGGGATACTTTGTTGTGCTTTTTGGCGAATGGCTCCAAGATTTTTTCGACCGCTTCTATTTTATCCGTTTCAAAAGGACTCTTTAGCGTAACATGAGGCGGAGTACCCCTGATAAGCTTAAAATATTTTTCAATTTCGCATGAAAGAAAATTGTGGCGTTTCTCAGCATTGCCCGACAGCAAATACGCGATGAAATATTTCATATTTGTTTTTTTGCGATTCTGAGATAAACTATAGAATACAACGCTCCTATCGTCTAGGCCTTGCGTTTTCTGAATTTGTTAAAATATGGCAATATTTGCGTATATGCTCCTATCGTCTAGCCTGGCCTAGGACACCGGCTTTTCAAGCCGAGAACCCGGGTTCGAATCCCGGTGGGAGCAC
>CAZXFC010000036.1:0-6501 GCA_964640425.1 uncultured Candidatus Saccharibacteria bacterium
ATGCCACGAAACGGCTACTTCAGACTGCTGAATTTACCATTATCTCAAAAAATTTATTTTTTTATTATTCTCGCCGCCACGCTGGCGGCGTGCACGCCAAACGAGAAAGGCGGGTCCTATAAGTGGACCCACCTTAAATCTCCGCTGACCGGACGGTGCTATGAAGTGGCTTCGTTCGCCCACAATGGGGGCATGGGAGAAATCCCGTGTTCCGAGGCAAAATTCGGCAACTAAATTTGGCAAAACAGGTTGTGGGTGAATCCGGAAAAACCCTCTTTCGTTCCAACTTGGAAACCGGGTTTCCAAGTTGATCCAATCGTCAATGCACACTTGGATTCCGGAATGTTGAAGAAAAAAACTTTAACATTCCGGACTTTATTTGAGCTTGTAAGCGGTTGTCGCTTGCGGATTCAAAGGAAGGTGTTCGTTGAAAAAAATTAATGTGACAGCAAATAGCGGTAAATCCAGTTATGATGTCCGCAAGTTATGAAGTAAATTGTATTGTTGCCGCCGAATCTAAAAATAATCCTGTAGTTTCGATCTACTCGAAAACTCCAGTATTCTTTTTCGGCCGGCTGCAATTTCTCTGTCTTTAAAGAAGAATGGTAAGGATTTTCGCGAAATAATTTTTCCCGCCTTTCTGCTTTCTTTTGAATAGAAAGAGGCAGTTCTTTATAGCGGCGCAAAAATTCTTCCGTATAGCGGACCTCTGCCATCTATTTGACGCGGAGCTTTCTTAAGCCTTGGAGACGCTTGGTTTTACCGGTATCGATTTCCCGCTCCGAGCGAGCAACGCTATCCAAAAAATCGGCGTTAAAAAAACCTAGATTAGCCGCAAGCCTTTCAAATTTTTCCGCATCCATTTTTACGGTAAACTGCTTTGAATTGGGTTTTTTTTCTATAGTAATAGTAGCCATACGCATATGCTACCACAACAAAAATTAAAATCAAATGTATGTAGGCGTATTTGAAACTTTACTTGAGCTTGTAAGCAGTTGTTGCTTATCGGTTCAACGGAAGGATCGTTGAAAATTTAATAAAAGGAGGAGGAAAAATGAGTGAATATAAAATTGCTGAAGCGAGCGGCCGCACAGGCGCAGCACATACGCTGCGAGCCGAGATCAACCTCGGCTTAAAAAAGGTTACGATGGGTTTCTTCAGGAGAAGGCGGAAGTGATCGACTTCCTGAAGGAAACATACAAAGCGGCGGTGGCGGAGAAACGGAACTATATTCCGGTTGGAATACAGCTTCAAAAAAGTTTTTGAAATTCCGGACTTTATTTGAATTCGTCAGCATTGAGCTGGCGGGTTCAAAGGAAGGTTCGTTTATAGATTCGATACGATTAGCCGCCATAGGGCTGATGAGCCAGCGGAAGCCGTTGAGGAGAAGCGCAAATACTCTCTCCTCGCGCCGCTTCTTGATTGCTTTTTCTGGCTCGCAACCCCATGGCGGTTTACTAAATTTGCATTACAATAGAAAATAACCATGGTAAGCAAAACACATAGCGCCGCGGTTCCTCAACTTGTGGTTTATACTCCGCTTGAACCAAATTCAACACCGGAAAACATTACCTTGCAGGCACAGGGAGAACCGGTGGAAATATCGGAAACTCCCGCTTTACATATTATTATGAAAGCCTTTGATATTGTGCATAGAATTTCTCCGGAAGCGATTTTGCGCCTGAAAACCGGCGAGCGCGTTTTACTTTTCGACCATCAGAATATTTCCGTACTTCGCGATGAGAATATTATGACAGAATTCGGTAAAGTTCAAGAACACCGGCTTGAAACCGATAAAACCAATTTTTTGCGGGAACACGTCATTGATCTTGATTCGGTATGGAACGATATTAAGAGCGCAAATTTCTTTTCATCGATTGGAAACGCTCTTGAAAAAATTCAAAAAGAAATAAGACCATCGATGGTAACAACACTCATTGGCAGCAAGGCTCCGGCTTTGCTTTTTTTATTTGTCCAGCATAAACTCTACGGCAAAACCGGAGAAATTTGGTATCAGGAAAACGCTTCAGTCCGCCCGATAATAATAATCCGGCATTTATGATAGAAAAGGACCTTACAATAAAGAACGGCGAAGAATCGTTAGCCGAAGAGACGCCAAACCAAAACGAACTACCCGTTTTAAACTATTCACGCGAAATAAAAGAGACCATATCTTCCAATGAAACAGCAATTATTGTCGGCCCGACCGGTTCCGGCAAAACAACTCAAATACCACTGCTTTTGCTCGAAACACTATCACCGGACGACAAAATTGCGATTTTGCAGCCCAGAGTCTTCGCCACCAAGTCAGTGGCACGTTATGTTGCTGAAAATGTTGGTTGCCGGATTGGTGAAGATGTCGGCTATCAAGTGCGTTTTGAAGACCACACGACCGAGGGGACGCGAATAAATTTTATGACTGATGGCATTATGCTCAGAAAAATCCAGGAAGACCCTCTGCTTCTAAATTATTCTGCTGTCATGGTGGACGAAGCTCATGAGCGCAGCCTCAATATTGACTTTGCGTTAGGACTACTAAAACGTGCGCAAAAAAAACGTAAAGAGGCGGGACTTGCGCCACTCATAATTATTGTTACATCCGCAACACTTGAAAAAGAAAAATTCGCAACATATTTTGACGGATCACCGATTGTGGAGGTACCCGGACGGCAATATCCCGTGGATATCCATTATCTTCCGGAAGAACAACGCGCACTTTACGACTACACAGCCGCGGCCGCAAATCAAGTCGCTGATATTATTGAGTCAAACAAACCAGGAGATATCCTTATATTCATGCCTGGCCAGGAAGAAATAGATAAGACCATAAAAAACATCGAAGCCTTAAAACTCCCCGATATCGTTGTCTTGCCGTTTTTTAGCCAGATATCTCCTGAAGAACAGGATAAAATACTTGAAAAAAAGACCGAGAGAAAGATTATTGTGGCCACTAACATAGCCGAAACTTCTATAACAGTGCCAGGGGTCCGCCTTGTGATCGATTCAGGCCTGATCAAACAAACTGAATTTGACGCTTCAACCGGAATTGAAACGCTGGCGGCGCGGCCTCATGCTAAAAGCGGCTGCACTCAGCGTGCAGGACGCGCCGGCAGACGTGAGCCGGGTGAATGCTGGAGGCTCTATCCGGAAAGCGATTTCAATAACAGGCAAGAATTTCAAATACCTGAAATCCAGCGATCCAACCTTGACCGTGTTGTGTTGTTGATGAAAAAAATCGGCATTGATGATGTTAAATCATTTGAGTTTATGGACCCGCCGGATGCAGGTGCGTTTGAACAGGCTCTAAACACTTTAAAAACGCTTGGCGCGCTTGACGAAAACGAACAAATTACTGAAATTGGCGGAACGATGGTGGAACTTCCTCTTGAACCGCACATTGCAAGAATGGTGGTCGAGGCCGAAAAACATGAATGTGTGGAAAGTGTCTGCACTATCGCATCATTTTTGGGCGGCAAACCCGTGTTTGTATTTAACCAAGGTTGGCCGGAAGAAACAAAGAGAAAAATTAAAGCCGCACAAGCAAAATTTAAAAATCCAACATCAGATTTCATGTCATTATTTAAAATATGGCAGGAATATGAAACAAACGATTATCGGGACAATTGGGCGCGGGAAAACTTTTTGAACAGTAAAACACTTAATGAAGTAAGGCAGATCCGCTACCAACTACTACACACACTTCGCAGAAACGGCATTCGCGCAAGCCAAAATCAGGAGCCGGAAAGCATCGGCAAAGCGGTTGCCGCAGGACTCATTGAAAACTTGATGGTATATGACTCCAAGCATGCCTATAAACGCATAAAGGACAAACAGACCGGTTTTTTTATTCATCCATCTTCATCGACATTCGGAAACCCACCAAAATTTCTTGTTGCTTCGGAAATTGTTAAAACCGGAAAAACATACGCCAGAAATATCCAGGAAATCAAATCACAGTGGATACGGGAAATCGCGCCTCAACTTACTAGAGAAGAACCAAAAGAAACGGATTATGATCAGGCCGGCGACAGGATCGTACGCAAAATAAGCATCTACCTTAAAAACAATTACGACGCTATTTTGGAAGAAGAAAGGCTGGTCGAGGGCGAAGAAGCCGTAAAAGTATTTGCAGAGGCGCTCGCGCAAGGAAAAATTGATGCCCAGTTCGTTAAGCACAATAAAGAAGTTATGGAAACCGTTAATGACTTATGGCAAAGAGCCGAAGGGAAACTATTAAACATGGAACAGCCATTTTCTACCGAAAACTTAAAAACTTTTTACGCAGAACGGCTTGGGACAATTTCTTCCAAGAAGGATTTGGATGCTGCCTTGCTGGAAAACAAAATTAATTTGGAGTTGAATATCAACGAGCTTGTCTCGCCGGAACAAAGAGAAAAAATATTGCGGGAAAATCCGGATTCGATAGACGTTATCGGAACGCCGCGCAGTATAAAGTACGGATACGACAGTTGGAGCAAAAAATTTACCGCGTCCGCAAAAATCCCCGCCGCCGATGTGTTGAAGCTGGCCGAAACGCCAGTTCTGCCATCCGGCCGCGTTCTTTTGCTTGAAATAATCAGTAAAGAAGGCGAGACATATTCACAGTTTTCAGGTATAAATCTCGAGGAGCTAAAACAAAAATCGAAGCAATTTTTGATAAAAAAACAGTGGGATGAATGGCGCTACAGCGAAAAATCGCCAAAGGAACAACTGCTTACAAATTTCGATCCGATTGGAGAATTGCCGCAGTTGCCCGAGACACTGCAATTCGGAGTGGACCCGGAAACCAACGAGCCGCTTTTGGCATTTCCCGCCGTTTCCGCGGAAACTTCTTCTTACAGCAGCAGAAGATACTTAATTAAGTTTTTTTCATCCCAGGAAGAGGCCGGTCAAGCGCAAAATAAAACTTTGGAAATCATAACTCAGCTCAAAAACGAACAAATAAAGAAAGAAGAAAAAGAAAGGCTGGTCGCGCCGACCCGGGAACTATCGGAAAAAATCAGAAACAGTTTTAATATTATCGGTTACAATTACAGCGACTATGGCTTGTCATACGACGAAAAAAGCGATATTGGAGATAAATTGCGCCAAGCAGAAAGAATTTTAGAATCGGAAACAAAAGAAGCTTTGGAAATTTTACAAACACTTGATGCTAGGATTTCTAAAGCGCTTAAATATAACGAACAAAAAAAATCAGCGAAAGAGAAAACTGAGGCGGCGATTGCCGAACATTATTCCGTTTGTCCGCTTTGCGGCAAACCTATGGCCGGCGAATGCACAAACGCGGAGCACGACGCTGAGAAAATTGATTATAATCTCGATGAGGAAGGATACGAGGATGGCCCGGCTATTCTTTCCCAAATCCTTACGGACCAGAAAAAAATCGTAGCAGAACTGCGCTGCAGCCACGGAGAAGCAGGAAGAAGACGCTCTTCACATTATAGAGGCGATATATATGTGGTTACTGGTTCCGAAACCGGGGAAAACGCATGGCTGGGAGAACCGTTCGAGTCTCTGGAATTTGAAGATTTTGGAAAAATCCTTACGCCGGAACAAATCGAAGCGAGAAAAGACGCTTTGGAAACAATGCGGGAAGAAAAAAATCTGGAAGAAGCAAGAACGAGATATCAGGCGGACCTGGAATACGCCAAACAACAGATGGAACAAAATTATTGGAGGCGAGGAAAATTTACTAAAAGCACACATCCGAAAACCGGCGAAGAACAATGGGAATCAACCATAAAAGGCAAGGGGTTGGTTGTAAAATATGTGGTTGACCGCTGGAGCCAGCAGCCGTCCGCAGACGGCCTTGATTATTTTTACAGTACAGGCAAAACGCTTGTGGACACCAGGGCATTCAGGCTGATCCTCGTAAATTTGGAGCGGCCTTTCCCGGAAGACAAACCCAAAGAAAAGGAACTGCCACCCGCGCCGCCGCAGGAGCAAATTGAAGTCGGACCTACGCCCCAAAAATCCGTTACGGCATCACTTGAAGAATTAAAGAAAAAATGGGGCGTAAAATAGCAGCAAGTTATTTTTTAGCGCGTTTTTGCAATAATTTCATCCAAAATTTGAATTGCTTTTTCCAGATCGACGATCTTTTGGTCATCAATAATTCCTAAAGCTTCGTTTTTTATCGCCCCGATGGTTTTGCCTACCGGTTCTTCCCCGTAAGTCTTTTTATACTTGTCTATGATAACATGCCCGTTAATTGCTTTTTTTATCAAAGCAAGCGGGCCTTTTTGTTCCTCTTCGAAGTTTTTGATTTCCAAATAGCGCTTCTCGATAGCTTGCAGCAATTTTTCATTATCAGCGCGCACCGCAGCATCTATTGGCACAGATGCCCTGGTATCTGCCTTTGCAAGCTCAAATAATTTCATAAAATTCGGCGAGTCGGCAAGCTGCTTGGCTTTGTTTTCGCGCATATCCGGAAACCCGAACATGCGTATGTGGTTTTCTACCATCCAAATTATTTCAGCGGTCATTTCATTTGAAAAAGCC